>JBIKXM010000161.1:0-3955 GCA_044355755.1 Burkholderiaceae bacterium
CGGTTGTCAATAAAGCAAACGATTATTTGCGGCCTACCATCAAAATAGAAGCAGGCGCTAAATCTGCCTTAGACCCGCATCATTACGCACGCATTGAACCTTACGTTGCCCGTGAAATGGCAAATGCTAATCTAGGCATCAACAACGTTGTGACTATTGATGCTGAGCGTACTTTCTGGGACAAGGTAGTGATCTTGCACGGCTTGCGACGGTGGTATGACCATCGTGGCCAATTACGTCATCAAGGTCATCGAATATCACGCCACTACTACGACATTTACCAGTTGCTTCAATCTGAGGTCGGGCAGCGTGCTTTAAATGATTCCGGATTGGCGGTTGATTGTGTGCGGCATGCGCAAATGTTTTTCAATAGCGCTGACCTGGATTTAGGCAGCGCCCAGCCTGGCTCCTTTGCCATCGTTCCGACATCAGAAATGCAAGCTGTTCTTAAGCGTGATTATCAAGCGATGGCTGACATGATTTTTGGTGAGGTGCCTGAGTTCCCAACGGTGATGGGTGAGGTGACGAAGCTGGAGCAGCAAATAAATCAAGTTCAAAAGAGCTTTTTTTATGAACACACGATCTCAACTGCGGCAGCATTTTTCAAGGCTTCGTCTACAAAAAGCTTGAATGCTACTGCGGCGACCGTCACATCTACAATTTGGTCAACGAAATAGAAGCCATCGTGATCGATGCGATAGTTATAGATCTCGAGCATTTTCGACCTATGAATCGGACTGGGTAATTTTGAAAATAACGCTTCAGTGTCATACTCAGCTGGGATTTTGAACTTTATTTTGTACTCTTGGGTCATATCAACGGGGGGACCATTGCGGGTAGATTATCTCTGCGACAAGGCAACAAATAAGTCGATGATCATCAATATGGAAAAGCGCGGGGTTGTTCTCATCTTGTGTTCCAACGAAGAACAGAAAACCTTTACTTTTCTCCCCACCCTTCTTTGCCGCTATAGACTCTAGCCGTGCAATTTCGATCTCTCGAGAAACATAGTTGCGCTTTGCAATACTCCAATTTTTCCAGTTTACTTTTACTTGATAAGGCACGGTGAGTTTTTTGTTTTCCCAGTGGCCGTAGCTTAACTGAATCTCAAGATGGTCATGGTTGATAGTGGGTGGTGTCCAGCTCAGGGGAGCATAAAAAAATTGTAACTGAGGGTAACGAATAATTTGATCGCTTTTGAGAGATCGAAAAACGCTTGAGTAAGTTTTAGCAGCGATGTCTGGTACGCTCAAAGGCAAATAACGATCAAAAGGGTAATTAATAAAAGTACGACAAATTGGCCTAATTGTTTCTGCTGTCCACTGGTACTGTCGTTGATTTTTCACCGAACTACCAGAGTCAGCTTGACGGTATTTTGTGCTTATTACTGTTTTCAATGCTTCATTTGAACTAGCAATTAGACGAGCATCCTGGAGCACAAGTCGATTAGGAAAACTACCAGGAAAACCTTCGCGAGTTGTAACACTTTGCTTCTTGGCGCTCTTTACTAGTTCAACCTCACCTTCAACATTGCAACCTATCTTATGACCTCCCTTTGCACTGAAATAGGGACGAACTTTATTTTCTGGCCTGTAAGAGCAAGGTGTAGCCAAAGCTTCACAACCTCTGCATTCGTAACCTAATGGGTCAACAAAATCGAGAACCCATAACTGTTCAGCATCAATAATTTGTCCAGTATGCTTATCACACGCTGATTCCATTGTCTCCCTTTCAAATGATCCTATATTCTATTAGTACGATTGATTGATGATGCCATACCTAACCAGAAATCTTTTCTAGTAGTCGATTCGCAGCCCACAATCCACTCTGTGCCGCACCCTCTGTCGTTGGTGTACTCAAATAATCACCGGCGAGAATAACTTTTTGCTTCGGTGAACAGGATTGCCGATAAGCATGGATAGCGCGGCTTCTTCCAATTGGAGCATAAGGCATGGCTTCTTGCCAACGACAGAAATATGTCAATCCGATGCGCTTGCTCAACGATCTTCGCGGGCGATCGATATGTGTTAAAAAAACGCAACTAACGCACCGCGCAAACTATTACAAACACGCCATTCTTGTGCCTGTTTCACATCATCTGGATAGAGTATCTTCTCTTGTGCTTGTAATTGCTGAATCAACTCGGCGCGCATCACGCCTGGCAATAATCCGCAGCTAATTGCCGGTGTGAACCACTGCTGATTAATTTTGACAAATAAATTACTGCGTCCGCCCTCAGTCACTTGACCACGTTCGTTACACAATATGGCATCAAAATATCCGCATGCTTGTGCTGTTTGCCACGCTGCATCATATACGGCGCGATAAGTGGTCTTGTGTCTAAGCAAGACATCGTCGCTAAAACAGCCTGTTTCAGCCCACATCAGTTTTACAGGAGCTACAATCGGGCTCAGTGGTGTGGCGCTTAGGTTGATTTCACCTTGTGGCGTCAGGCTTAAACGCACTCTATAGACGATAGAAGTATTGGTTGTACCTTCTGTAAAAGTAAACTGCGTTTGGTAGCGTGCTAAGGCAGTATAGATTTTTTCTTCGCAGTATATAAAACCAAATTTCTTAGCTGAATCTCGTAAGCGCTGTAGATGTGCTGGTAGACGAACGTAACCAGTTGCATTTAATGCGAAAGTCTCAAATAAATTGAATGCAGGTGACAGTTGTGTCAGAAATTTAGCCTTCGTTTGACATTCAGCATATTCCTGCGCGGCAGATGAGGCATACGTAATCCCTGCGCCGACACCCAGCTCTCCGTTACCGTGCCCATCTAATAATAATGTACGGATTGGTACGGATAAACAGAAGTTACCCAATGGCTCAGCGGGCTGCACAGGGGGATCTAGCCAACCTAGGGCACCGCAATACAGCCGTCGTGGATGTGGTTCTAGCTCATGGATAATTTCCAGACTGCGTCGCTTAGGGGCCCCGGTGACTGAACCACAAGGAAAGAGTGCTTGTAATAGCTGATACAGCTTAAGACCGATCTGGCTTTCAGAGGCGATACTGGAGGTCATTTGCCAGACAGTCGGATGCGCTTCGACTTCAAATAGTTTGGGTACCGTCACACTACCTGTCTGGCTAATACGACCAAGGTCATTGCGTAATAAATCGACGATGATGACGTTTTCGGTACGCTCTTTTTCACTCATGCCTAGCGCTGTTGCCTCACACGCATCTGCCTGACCAGAGCGTGGCGCTGTACCCTTCATTGGTTTTGCGGATAAGGTTGGCCCTTGGCGACGCACAAAGAGTTCAGGTGAAAATGATAATACCCAACCATGTTGGGTGCGGATTAACGCACTGAATGAAACCGGCTGGCGTGCACGTAAGCGCTGATATAAGGCAATCGGAGAACCATAATTTTTAAAAAAAAGTCGGTATGTGAAATTAATCTGATAGCTATGCCCATGTAATAGGTAGTTTTTTAATTGTGCACATGCACGTTCAAACTGTGTCTGATCAATGGATGGTTGTAGATTCATCACCCCAGCCGGGTGCTGGGGGTCAAGATTTTGACTGTGAAGAAAATCATTGACCTGTTGTGCATCAAGAGATTGATATTGCTGATAGAACTGTAGTTCAAGCAAAGGTTCTGAGCTGGTATGAATCGGTACTTCATGTAATAAACCACAGAGCTCATAGTGACAGATCAAGACTGCGTACCAACCACGTGCTAAATAATCTTCTGCCTGGTCTAGTAGATACTGTAATTTTTGTTGCCAAACTGCATACTTATTTTCAGAAAGCGTCTGCCAATCCGCATCCAACGTGAAGCGCAGTATGGCACAAGGGTCGCGGTACAGCCGCGAATGCTGACCAGTGTCGGGGGCGTTCGCGTCCTCTAGTAACACGAATGGTACGGCGCTACCGTCTGTGACACAAGCCGCTACGGAAGTCACATGCGGTCTGGGATGAAGCTCGGGAACCTGATTGGCTACCATAT
>JBIKXM010000162.1:0-3945 GCA_044355755.1 Burkholderiaceae bacterium
CGGCACAGGCAGCGGTCTTTAAAACTGCAGAACAGGTGCGTAATGAGTTTTGCATCCAAATCACTGGAGAAGTGTGTTTGCGCCCAGCCGGCACAGAAAATCCTGATATGCCCAGTGGTCGGATCGAAATCGTATGTCACCAACTGACCGTGCTCAACCCATCGGTCACATTACCGTTCCAATTGGATGATGACAATTTATCAGAGACAACGCGCCTGACGCATCGTGTACTCGATTTACGTCGGCCAATGATGCAAAATAATCTGCGTTTGCGCTACCAAGTCGCGATGGAAGTCCGTAAATATCTAGATCAAGCTGGCTTTATAGATATTGAAACGCCGATGCTGACAAAAAGTACGCCGGAAGGTGCGCGTGATTATCTAGTGCCATCCCGAGTACATGATGGCCAATTTTTTGCACTGCCCCAATCCCCTCAGTTATTTAAACAGCTATTAATGGTGGCGGGGTTTGATCGTTATTATCAAATCACCAAATGCTTCCGTGATGAAGATTTGCGTGCTGATCGTCAACCAGAATTCACACAAATCGATTGCGAAACCTCTTTTATGGATGAACAATCCATTCGTGACTTGTTTGAAGAGATGATTCGTACCGTTTTTAAAAATACCCTCGGTGTCACCTTAGCCAAGCCTTTTCCGGTGATGACTTATCACGAAGCGATGTTCCGTTTTGGTTCAGATAAACCTGACTTACGTATCAGTCTAGAATTTACTGAATTGACTGATGTGATGCGTACAGTTGAATTTAAAGTATTCAATGCCCCAGCGAATCATGCAGACGGTCGGGTAGTTGCGCTGCGCATACCCGGTGGCGCTAATTTGTCACGCAGTGAAATTGACAGCTACACGGAATTTGTCGCGATATACGGTGCCAAAGGCTTAGCTTGGATTAAAGTCAACGAGATCAGCAGCAATCTTCGTCAAGGCTTGCAGTCACCGATTATTAAAAACTTGCATGATGATGCTTTACAAGCGATTCTACAGCGTACCGGGGCACAAGCTGGGGATTTGATTTTCTTTGGTGCTGACCGTCGTAAAATCGTCAACGACGCCATGGGAGCGCTCCGTTTGAAAATCGGACATTCAGCCTGGGGACAACAACAAGGGCTATTCACCGCCGGTTGGCAACCTTTGTGGTTAATTGATTTTCCGATGTTTGACTATGATGAAGAAAATGCACGTTGGGTTGCTTGCCACCATCCCTTTACCAGTCCGAAAGATGAACATCTAGAACGCTTAACCACCGACCCGGGTGCATGTTTAGCCAAAGCCTACGATATGGTCTTAAATGGCTCTGAAATCGGTGGTGGTTCAGTCCGGATTCATCGCGAAGACATTCAGCGTAAAGTATTTGACGCGTTGAAGATCAATGCAACTGAAGCACAAGAAAAATTTGGCTTCTTACTCGACGCACTCCAGTATGGCGCACCGCCACATGGTGGGATTGCCTTTGGGCTGGATCGTATCATCATGATGATGGCGGATGCTGACTCGATTCGCGATGTCATTGCTTTTCCGAAAACCCAACGTGCGCAGTGTCTATTGACACAAGCGCCCAGTCCAGTGGATGAAAAACAATTACGCGAATTGCATATTCGCTTACGCAACCCTGCGCCACAACTATAAAGTGAGGTTCGGGGGGAGACACTGATGCCACATTCTGCTTATAAAATCCCAATCTCAGTACTGGTGATTATCCATACACCACAACTCGATGTGTTACTCATGGAGCGTGCCGATCATACGGGATTTTGGCAATCGGTCACCGGTAGTTTGGATGATCTCAATGAGCCGCTGGCTTTGGCAGCCGCGCGCGAAGTCAAAGAAGAAACCGGCATCGATATTACTTCTCCATTCCAATTCCAGTTCAAAAGTAAAACGCGAAGGCTAGCGAGCGGTAACGAGACCGTACACACCATACGGCGAGAAGCAGCGCAGGGATGTCAACAAAGTTATACGAATGAAATAGAGTTGGAATCAGAGCAATTTGTTTTACGCGACTGGCAAACCTCAATACAGTACAGCATCTATCCAGAATGGCGCCATCGGTATCGCCCTGATATCAGCATCAATACCGAACATTGGTTTAGCCTAGAAGTTCCCTATGCTGTCGATGTCACCTTGGCACCTCGGGAGCATCTACAGGCAATCTGGTTGCCTTACCAACAAGCTATAGACAAATGCTTTTCGCCCAGCAACCAGGCCGCGCTGGCTGAGTTGCCACAGCGGATTATGAGCGCCAACCCACTCACCTAACGATGAGGCGAGCGGCGCTGTAAAAAAAGAAACTTGCAAGCGATTGGAGACATGACCAAAAAACATAAACCTCGATAAAATTCAGCAAAAATGAAAAAGGTTGATATACTGCGGTTAGCTCGCTTGTCTTGAAACGGGGCAAATAGTTTTGCTGTTCTTGTACGTGGATCTTGGCAATACCTGCTTCTAGACTGTTGCATAACTGTCGCGAGCGGTCCCAAGACAAGGTGCCTAGTACGCAACGACCAAGACGTATTAAGTAGAGAGACGTGGGAGCGAGTCCTGCACAACACGGTATTAGCTCTGGCATAACCTCGCTACACGAAGTTAGCCTACCCTGAAACTTGCATTTTGGTACGCGCAGTAAGTTGTGCAGTGGTCTTTTGGTCATCAGCCATGCTTGACACAGTATGTGCAAGCTCTAAAAATAGAGAAAAAACATGACTACTATTTTTGTTGTGGATGACGATGATACGACAGCGATCATATTGACTCACCTACTTGAAAGACAGGGGTATACAGTCAAAAGATATTCTGATGGTCGTGTTTTAGAGCAAACCATCAAACAGTCTGGCGAGCCACCTGATCTGATCTTACTCGATGTGATGTTGCCCTATCTGAGTGGCTTTGAATTGATCAGTATTATTCGAGCGACCAAATCATGGGCTGCTGTGCCTATTGTTATGTTAAGCGTCAAACATCAAGAGCACGAAGTCGTACGCGCACTTGATGCAGGGGCTAATGATTACATTATTAAACCTTTTCAGCCGAATACCTTGATTGCCAGATTACGCCGCTTTTTACCGATTAAAGAGCTATCGTATTAACCGACACAGATCATCAGCCATGACTTCCTTGTTGATTGCAGCGCGTACCTTTTGCTGTGTCATGCTATTGTTACTGACGCTACTGCCAGCCCATGCGTCTCCGCTGACAATTGCGACACTCGCCACAGTGAATCGTTTAAGTAACGATCAACCCGATTGGCACAGTGAAGAACTATTACTGTCTTATCAATTTGCTCCAGGCCATCAAATAGACGGGCTTGTACGCCATGCTCGCCGTTTTGACCTGTCGGATGTCTATACTGAAATTAACTATACACGGCCACTCGCTAACACATTGATAACCACTTTCTCGGCTGGAGCCAGCCCGAGCCACCGTGTTTTACCTAAGCAATTTCTTGGAACGGCATTTCAATATCAGTTTAGACCAGCTAGTTTGCTGCATATCAGCCTCCGAGGGACGCAGTATACAAATACAAACGTCACCCAAAGTGGCTTCGGCATTGAACATTATTTTTCAAAATTCAGTACGCTGATCGAAGCAAAACTCAGCCGCGTCTCAGATGTCATAGGAAGTGTAGCGAGTCTTCGCTGTCATTATTACTACACGGACGATGCTTGGATAGGGATGCAATATACGATAGGCAGGGAAGCAGAAAATATTGATGGAAAAGGAGTCAGTGTCTCTAATGTGCGTGCGCTCGCCTTAGATGGGCGGCACATAGTCAGTAAACATTGGGCCTTACGTTATGGCTTAGAGAGAGTTCATCAAGGTAATTTGTATTACCGCACAGAATTTCGCTTAGGGTCTGTTGACGTTTCACATAGGTAACCATAAGAGTACACATGCCATAGCAACGGTACTCTGATAATTTCGCTTCAAT
>JBIKXM010000285.1:0-12994 GCA_044355755.1 Burkholderiaceae bacterium
CGATGACTGATAGTAGGACACCAACCGCTAGGTTAACCCGGTAGAGCAAAGCGTAGTAGCGCTCAAAAAATTCTGTATTTGCAGAAGCGATCGCTAATAACCACAGCAGCACCACTGCTACCGCTACGATCACGCCGCCAAGTCCAAGCAGAAGGTAGCGTGCAGAAGGTTTCACTATTATTTATCCTAAATTCATTGCATTTATATAAGCTTGTCGGTAGCACTGTAGAGGTTGCGCGTTTGCAGGCCGCCTTATATGGCAGACCGGTATCAGCGACGTACAGCATAGCAGTACACAACCTGGCTGTGGCTTTCGCAGCACTAACGGTCTAGTTTTATCTCTATTCACTTGCCTTCGCGTTCTACTTTTGCACTGGGGGTAGCGTGCCGGGGCACTGTCAAACTAAAGGTAAAAGGCCCTGAGTCTAGATGCCAGTCTCGCGCATTGACGGCATGAACTTGAAAGGGCTTAGGCATTTGTGAAACATCTAAAAATAAACGTACTACGGCTTTATAAGTCTGTCCCATTTGCAGAGAGACAAGCTCGGCAATTTGCCAATGATGAACTGTTTTTACCATGTTCAGCGCTTCCTGTAGGGTATCGAGCCGTAACTGAAAACCGCCAATAGAAACGGCATAGCGTTGTACTAAAGGATAGTAGGTAATGCGTACGTTACGCGATACAGAGATGGCCTTTTCATCAAACCAGTACCAGCGTGGTCGTGATAGCGCCAATTCGGTTACAAAATACAGCGGAATACCTTTGTTGAGGGCATCCTCGATTGCTCCGGGTAAGTCAAAATCAAAGCGAGCATTAAGTTGAAGATAATTTTCGGTAATATCAAATTTAGCCTCACGGACGATGATCGTCTCCGCGGCTAGGGCTGGCTGGCCATGCAAACAGGACAAGCAGATACCTATCCAGAGACCGCTGCACAATGAAAATAGGGTGTTGCGCAGCAGAGATCTGAGCCGTCTTGTTTTTTGCCGTAACAAGGAGATTGCAAGGGTAATGAGCTTCAATTTAATTGTTTTTCAAATAGCGCGTAGAAAAAGCCATCGCAGTCTTGCGGAACCATATTATTGGGATGATTGTGTATCTGTTCACCTGGCAATAATTGACCAATAGTCGGTAATCTTACCGCATCTGTCTGATTGCGTTCAAACCAATGTGCTTGTCCCTCTCCTTCTTCAAAAAAAATTGAGCAAGTTGCATAAAGTAATTTGCCTTGTGGCGCCAGCAGCGGCCAGAGGGCTTTCAAAATACTCCGCTGTTGTTTGACTAGTTTTTGTATATCGGCTGGTTTGCGTAACCAGCGAATATCAGGATGACGTCGCACTATCCCTGACGCTGAACAAGGTGCATCTACTAAAATCCGATCAAATAAGCGCCCATCCCACCATTCCTGCGGGTGTCTTGCATCACCCACCAGCACTTGCACCGCTACCCCCGGATATGTCCGTACGCGCTGTATGTTTTCAGAGATACGCCGAGCACGCTGCTCATCACTATCTAAGGCGGTAATCTGTAATTGAGCGGTTTCTAGTAAATGTCCAGTTTTGCCACCGGGTGCCGCACAGGCATCCAGTACCCGCATGCCATGCTGTACATCTAATAACGGTACAGCCAGTTGTGCGCCGGCATCCTGGACTGAGCAAAGGCCCTCTGTAAATCCCGGTATCTGTTGTACCGGCATAGGTCGGGCCAATCTGATGGCAGTGGCGCCGATTTGTTGCGCGTTGATTTCAGCGTGGGCTAATTTAGCCAAAGCTTGAACTGGATGGCAATGTGCCCGATTAATGCGCAGCGTTAAAGGGGGTGGATGATTGCCTGCGTCGAGCAAGCGCTCCCAGTGTGCCGGGTAATCAGCACGCACACGTGCAATCCACCACAGCGGATAATTCCAGCGTGTCGAGGCTGTTTGGAGTAAGGTCTGAGTTAACTCGGTGCGTTGACGTAAGAAATTGCGTAATACAGCATTAATCAATCCCTTACCTGAGCGCAGTCGGGTACGATCCAACGCTGCTACCGCCTGATTGACGACGGTAAACTCAGGATATCGCACGATTTGCTTATCCAGTAGCAAAGCAAGGGCCACAATCAGTAAGTTGTACAGTGTGCTATGTGGTCGCTGTGCCACCAGTATGCGCACCACTGCCTCTGCTGCGGCCATTTGACGCATCGACAAATAAGATAAATCTTGCACCGCACCCCGTAAAGTCGCGGCGATGCCGAAGCAATTTTTTTCCAATGCCACCGGCAAGGTATGCTTTTTTTCTCTAACTTGACCAACTGTTTTGGCTGCCAACAAGATGGCATCGGCAAGGGTAACCTCTGAATTCATAGAAAACTTCACTCGAATTATTCATCTGTAGGACTGACACAAAGCTGCCCCAACCGGGTTATACCAACAAGTTGCCGTACTGCCCCGCTAGCGCATGTGCGCCCAGGAAACAGCACAGTGGCAGCGGGCTATAAAGAGCTGCTGTGCTGTTTTACTGGCACGATGCTACGTCGGCCGTACTATCTGTCGGCATTCCTCGTTGGCACAAATTTGTGTAAGTTCTGATTTACTTTGGACTTAGCCCTGTTTTTTAGCTGTGCTTTTTTTCGTCGTGGATTTGGTTACGCGCTCTTTTTTTTCCACCTCTGCCTCAGCGCGTGTTTTATTGTTTTTCGAGGTTTTGTTTTTAGATGGCTGGCGTGCTTCAAATTCAAAACCGATTTTTCCATCAGCCTGCTTGACCAGGTAGGCTTTAAAGTTGCGCCCGGTGCGGCTGGAACGAAAGCCGGTTAATAAGTCCGTGCGTCCCTGCTCTAATAGTTTGCTAACTTGTTCTGGCGATATTTCTTGCTGTAACACAATTTTGCCAGTGGAAAAATCACAGGTTTTAACTGCGGCCACCGCATTTTCGCAGATATAACGCATGCCATGCTCATAGACTCGCGCCTGACATTTCGGACACAGTCCAACTGACACGCTCTGGCTTAGATCGATTGGTTCGCTGTCTTCCTGACTGCTATTACCAAAATCAAATTCCAATTTATAGTTATCGAGTTCGGTATCTTTCACCAGCTTTAAAATCGCAGCAAAAGGCCGCCCCATTTTGCTGCGAAATCCTTGCAAGGGGCCGAGCGTATGTTCTTTTAATAAGGCCTCAACTTCAGGTGTTTCAAACTGACGTCCGCCGGGAATTTTGGAAATATTGAACGCACAATTTGTGCACGCATAGCGCCGATAATTTTCATGTACCACGCCACCACAGTGTGGGCATGGTGTCACGAGCGTGGCGTAATCGCCCGGAATCGTGTCACTGTCGTACTCTTTTGCGCGTTTTACAATGCGTTGCGTCATTTGCGCGATTTCTTGCATAAACGTGGCGCGTTGAATATGCCCGCGCTCCATCTGCGCTAACTTATATTCCCAGGCGCCGGTTAACTGTGGCAAAGTTAACTCTTCAACGCCTAAACCACGCAATAAAATCATTAACTGAAAGGCTTTTGCGGTCGGAATCAGTTCACGCCCTTCGCGCACAATATATTTTTCGCCCAACAGGCCCTCAATGATCGCTGCGCGTGTAGCCGGGGTGCCCAAGCCTTTACCCGCCATAGCACCACGTAAATCATCATCATCCACCAGTTTGCCGGCGCCCTCCATGGCTGATAGCAAGGTTGCTTCGGAGTAGCGTGGTGGCGGTTTGGTATGCAAATCTAAGACCTGTAATTCTTCTGTACTGACTTTTTCGCCCTGGGCCACGGCAACCAAATGCTTGTCTGCAGGATTATCTCCCAGATGAGCTTCTTTACCATAGACCGCTAACCAACCTGGCTGAACTAAAATTTTCCCTTCGGTTTTGAAGTAATGGCTGTTAACGATCGTGGTACGTGTGGTAACCAAATATTCAGCAGCCGGAAAGAAGATCGCTAAAAAGCGTTGTACAACTAACTGATACAGTTTTTGTTCTGGTTCAGATAAATTTTTCGGGGCTTGTAAGGTAGGAATAATCGCAAAGTGATCGGAAATTTTCTGATTATCAAAAATGCGTTTATTCGGTTTAACCCAGTTTTGTTGCAAGATTTTATCTGCATGCACAGAAAACTGTTCACTGTGTTGCGCTAACTTGCCTAAAGTTTGTTTCACAGTTTCCAGATAATCTTCCGGCAATGCGCGGCTATCGGTACGTGGATAGGTGAGAACCTTATGCTTCTCATATAAAGCTTGTGCTAAACCCAAGGTATTTTTTGCAGAAAAACCAAAGCGTGCATTGGCTTCACGTTGTAGCGTGGTTAAATCAAATAGCGCTGGCGCAATTTGCGTACTCGGTTTAGATTCCTCTTTAACTTCGCCAGTTTTGCCGCGACACGCTGCGACTACCGATTTCGCTTCGGCCTCACTCCACAGCCGTTTCTCACGTTTTTCAGGATCAAATTCATCCTTTTTAAACTGAGGATTAAACCAACGGCCTTCATAAATACCGGCCGCAGCAATAAATTGGGCACGTACTTCCCAATATGGGCGTGTCACGAATTTACGGATAGCTTCCTCACGTTCGACGACAATCGATAATGTCGGTGTTTGGACACGCCCAACCGTCGTCAGGAAAAACCCGCCACCTTTACTATTAAAGGCAGTCATCGCACGCGTACCATTAATGCCTACTAACCAATCCGCCTCGGAGCGACAGCGTGCTGCTTCAGCCAACGGTTGCATGGCCTCATCGGAACGTAAATGCTGAAAACCATCGCGTATCGCATCGGGTGTCATGGAGCGCAGCCATAGACGCTTGATCGGCTGCTTTGCCTGGGCATGCTGCGTAATCAAGCGAAAAATCAACTCTCCTTCACGTCCGGCATCACAGGCATTGATTACCGTTGTAATATCCTTGCGTTTGAATAAACGCATCAGCACTTTGAGCCGTGCCTCAGTTTTTGCAATCGGATGGAGTTCAAAATAAGGAGGAATCACGGGTAAATTGGCAAAACTCCATTTACCCCGTTTAACTTCATATTCTTCTGGCGCGGCAATTTCTAATAAATGCCCAACTGCCGAAGAAAGCACATAATCGTCACTTTCAAAATAATCATCATGCTTCGTAAACCCCCCTAATGCCCGCGCAATATCTGCTGCGACTGAAGGTTTTTCAGCAATAATTAAAGCTTTGTGACGTGGTGAAGAAGTATCAGGAGGGCTTTTCATATATAAAAGTGGGTTCTATCTAGTAAGAACAGGTTATATTTCAGCATAGGATTTACACAACCCTACTCTGGCTGCGCACCCTTGCCATACTGGTGTACCGTCTACACTTTATGCCGAGCACACTATCACAGTTCAGGTTCGCTACACCGCCCGCTTGGCTCTGTCGCTTGCACTGGCATACTGCTCTACACAGAATCGTAGGCTCTTTTCAGCACGCCTCTGGCCAAGGCAGTTGTGCGCAAATCCTAAGTAATTAACTTAAAATTTTTTGTAATCAAGCGTATTAATAGCAGATTTTTTTACAAAGCCCTAATTTGATTAAAAAATTTAGCTTTAACCGTCAAAATGCGAGTATTGCACAACTGTGATCAGCGAGCCGAAGACACGGTGGTCGCAGCGCAGAAAACGGAGTGAATGGGCTAGCCAATCAACATATCGAGTGCCGCGTACGATTCGACTCTGGCCAGAGCTTGTACCCTGCTCTTTTAATAAGACCTCTAGCCCACCAACGTTACTGATTGCCTCAGTTACTGGGGGGTGCGTTCATTCCATTTTGCGTAACTTACTGCGTTGCGTCGGACTCGCGCGCGTGCCTATCTACGGGATATGTTTGGGTTGCTGCCATGCTAGGTGCCTTGACCTTGGACTGCTCGCGTTGCCTTTTAGTGTAAATACAAATACTTCCCGCCTGGTAATAGGCTTATTTTTCCGGTTAACTCTAACTCCAATAAAAATGTCGTGATATCCGCCGTATCGAGTCCCAGATAGTCTCCTACCTCATCAAAAGAGAAGGGAAGCGGCCCTCGATGTTGCACAAACTGCAAAAATAAATCATAAATTTTAGGTTCGCCGCCCCACAATGAGAGGTCGACAGAGTTGGCGCTGTCGCGTAACGCAGACGGCGTTATATCGGCTTGTTCGTGCTTGCCTAGGGTTGTGTCGATCGCCTGCTGCGATGCTACGCCAACCGCATGATCTGCGTTCGCCTGCTTTGCCGGAGCAGTTTGCTGTAAGTTTGGCGTGCTAACGCGCGACAGTGAGCCAGCAAGCTCATTGAGCATATCCTCTACCGATTCAGTCAGCTTGGCCCCCTGTTTAATCAATGCATGGCAGCCTTTCGATAACGGCGTATGAATAGAGCCAGGCACGGCAAATACCTCTCGCCCAATTTCACTGGCAATGCGTGCCGTAATTAGGGAACCGGACTGGGCCGCCGCTTCAATCACCAATACCCCCAGCGATAAGCCGGCAATAATACGATTTCTGCGCGGGAAATGATGTTTTGCCGGTGGAGCCCCTAAAGGCAACTCACTAATTAACGCACCATATTCGACAATCTGCGCGGCCAGTTCACCATGTTCTGCTGGATAAATACGGTCAATACCGGTGCCCATGACGGCAAGCAAGGGGTGTCGCTGGACACTTAACGCGCCTCGATGTGCCGCTGCATCGATACCCATAGCTAAACCCGAAACAATCGTCAAGCCTTGTTCTGCTAATGCACGCGCAAAAGAAGTTGTGTCACGCATACCTTGCGCTGTCGCGCGTCGTGCACCCACAATTGCTACTGCTGGGGTAGATAATGCGGCAAGGCGACCACGCACATAAAGTAATAATGGCGGGTCAGGTAATGCGAGTAAACGCTGCGGATAGTCAGGGTCTGATAACGTCAGCAGATAATGATCAGGTTGCTCTAGCCAAGTCCAGGTTTGCTCAATTTGCTTGAGCGTGTCGGCTGAAGGGCGTTGCAGTAAAGCTTGTGCAACCGCAGTAGAGACATGCTGCGTTAAGGTGGAATAAGACTGCGTAAAAATTTGATCAGGCAATCCAAATACCGTTAGTAAGCGGAGTGCCGTCTGGATCCCCACACCCGGTACATTTAACAAGCGCAACCATGCGGCAATCTGATCTGGATTGTGCCGAGAAAGGGTGGGTGATTCAGCGCGGTTTGGTTGAGTAGGGGCGGGGCAATATGGGGCAATCATGTCGATTAATTATGCAAAACTACCTTAGCTAGATGTTGTATGGTTTCATCGGCATAACCGCCGCGCGGGTCACAGGGGCAGAGCATAAAGCGAGTCGTACTAAAACCATTCTGAGAGCGTTGCACAAGCTGCTACGCGACCCAAATGCTGCGTTGCGCGGTACTCGGGCTGCGCTCCTTGACCCGACTGATCAGTCGAGTCGGCGAGCAGCCATGCTTGGGCAACAGTCTCATTCTGCATCACGCCAAAAAAACTCAACTGTATCGATGTGGTTTGAATAGTGGAGATTTTTTCCTGCAAAATCAAGCAAATTCGTTAGACTTCGCAATTTATAACAAAAACATTTATTTGCGCATTTTTGCCCAACTGCGTTGCCTGCTACTGTAACAGCACACGCGCGAATCTGCGTTTGCCAACTTGCACAACATAGCTGCCAGCGTCTAGCTTGAGTCCCCTGTCGCGGATAGTCGCGCTATTAATCTTGACGCCACCCTGCTCAATATTGCGAATCGCCTCGGCGCTCGAAGGTACCAGACCAATTTGTTTCAATAATTGCGTCACCGATATCGGTGCGCCGATCACAGAGTGTTCCGGTACATTTTCAGGGATACCTCCGCGGGCCCGATGTTCAAATGCTGCTAATGCCTGTTCAGCCGCTTGTTGACTATGAAACCGTGCAACAATTTCTTGCGCAAGTTGCACTTTAGCATCGCGCGGATTACGTCCAGCATCGACTTCTAGCTTAAGACGCGCAATCTCTTCTAATGAACGAAACGAAACGAGCGTGTAATAGCGCCACATCAACGTATCAGAAATACTCATCAATTTACCGAAAATTTCTTCTGCCGGTTCCGATATCCCGACATAATTCGCCTTCGACTTAGACATCTTTTCAACACCGTCTAACCCTTCCAGCAGCGGCATCGTCAAAATACATTGCGGCTCTTGCCCGTATTCCTTTTGCAATTCGCGGCCAACCAGTAAATTAAACTTCTGATCCGTGCCACCGATCTCCAAGTCAGCCTGTAACACAACCGAGTCGTAGCCTTGCATCAATGGATATAAAAGCTCATGCATCGAAATAGGGACACCACCTTTATAGCGTTTCGTGAAATCATCCCGCTCTAAAATACGTGCCACCGTATACTTAGCGGCGAGTTGAATCATGCCCCGTGCGCCTAATAAATCACACCACTCACTGTTGTAACGCACTTCCGTGCGTTCCGGGTCGAGTATCAGACTGGCTTGCTTATAATAAGTTTGCGCATTCACTTGAATCTGTTCAGCCGTCAAAGGTGGTCGAGTCGTATTCCGTCCAGACGGGTCGCCGATAGTGCTCGTAAAATCGCCGATCAAAAAAATAACCGTATGCCCAAGATCTTGTAGCTGGCGCAACTTATTCAGTACCACCGTATGTCCCAGATGAATATCTGGCGCGGTCGGATCCAGCCCTAACTTAATCCTCAAAGGGCGCCCGGTTACTTCACTGCGCTGTAACTTGTTTATCCACTCGGTTTCAATTAACAACTCTTCACAGCCGCGCCTGGTGACTGCAAGGGCTTGAGCAACGTTGTCACTCAAGACCAGATTTGGGGAAAGATTTGCTACAACACTCATAACTTACTCATATTGGAAAAATAATGCAAAAATATAGCTCATAGATTTTACCTACACTTAAATATGCCGATAGAACACTACCTGGGTCTGATGTCTGGTACTAGTTTAGATGGGGTCGATGGGGTCCTGATCTCGATTGATGACACAAAGTACTCGATTATAAGCACCGCTAGCTTGCCCTTACCGCCGCGCTTACGCGATGAATTATTCGTACTACAACACCCCTGCCATAATGAATTACACCGCGAGGCGCTGGCAGCCAACGCCTTAGCGCATGTCTACGCCAATTGCGTAGCAGAAATATTAAAAGATACCAACATTGCGGCACACCAGGTACGTGCTGTAGGGGCGCATGGTCAAACGATTCGCCATCAGCCAAAACAGTACGATGGCATAGGCTACACTCGGCAAACATTAGCACCGGCATTACTAGCCGAGCTAACCGGTATCGACGTAATTGCTGATTTTCGTAGTCGCGATGTGGCGGCATTGGGGCAAGGTGCACCGCTGGTGCCCGCCTTTCACCAAGATGCTTTTAGCAGCCCCGACGAGACACGAGTTATTTGCAATATTGGCGGTATTGCCAACCTCAGCATCTTACCGGCTACCGCTCAGACGCCAACAACTACCCTCATCGGTTTTGACTGTGGCCCCGGTAACGTCTTACTTGACTATTGGGCCAACCAACACCTGGGCACCGCTTATGATGCAGATGGTGCATGGGCTGCCGGCGGTACCCTGCATGAAGGCCTACTGGCAACATTGATGCAGGAAGACTTTTTACATGCGCCACCGCCTAAAAGTACCGGACGTGACTTGTTTAACGCCGCTTGGTTTGCGTATCGTTGTCAAAACCTGAATTTAAATGCCATTTCACCGCAGGATGTGCAGACGACACTGACTTACTTTACCGCACATTGCTTGACACAAGCCGTTATGCAATATGCCCAAACAAGCAAAACCTTGATTGTGTGTGGTGGCGGCACATTTAACCATTTTTTAATGAAGCTATTAAAAACCATGCTACCGGGCTGGCAAGTGTGGTTAACAGATGATTTTGGCATACCCGCAAAAGACGTCGAGGCCTGTGCTTTCGCTTGGCTCGCGTGGCGTTTTATCCATAGACTGCCCGGTAACTTGGCGCAAGCGACAGGCGCACGTGGCCCTAGAATCCTAGGCGCACTCTATCCAAAATAAATACCCTTTATATACTCACAATTCCACGCCATGAATTTACGTTAGGGCTTACGCAAAACTGCCCCAGCGGCGTTATGCCTCCTTGCCGTATTAGTTTGTACAGTCTTCGTCGGCATGCCTTGCTGGAACAATTGTGCCTAAGTCCTATACGTAACAAAAACTTAAAAAGGTCAAAAAACATCCAATAGCGCGCAAACAACAGCCAAAAAGAGCAGGTTTATGCACAATCCCCTCGTTTTCGACAAACGAGATTGCCGATGCCTACTTCGCTTACACTACCCAAAGCCGTCTATCCGAAGCACTGTGCCAACTACACAGCGTATCGATTACTTGTGCTGGCCCTAGTCCTGCCCCTGCCCAGTGTCGCGCAAATCATCGCTGACCCGCATGCGCCGGGTCATCAACAACCGACCGTGCAGGTGACCGGTAATGGCGTACCGCATATACATATCCAAACGCCGAATGCGGCGGGTCTCTCACATAACAAATACCAACAATTCGACGTACATACCAATGGCGCGATTCTCAACAATGCACGCCAAGCCGTGCAGACCCAACAAGGCGGCTGGGTTGAGGGCAACCCCAATCTCATCCGCAGCGGCCCGGCGCAGACCATCCTGAACGAAGTGCGTAGCAGTGACCCGAGCGTACTCAGAGGCCATCTAGAGGTAGCAGGGCAAAGCGCGCATGTGATCGTCTCCAATCCGAGTGGTATCACCTGCGATGGCTGCGGCTTTATCAATGCCCAGCGTTCGACCCTTACCAGTGGCACCGCACAACTCGATGGTAGCGGTAACCTCGAAGCCTATCGGGTGACCACCGGCAGCATCAAAATCTTTGGGCGTGGCCTGAATGACGAAAAAACCAACTATACCGACATCCTGGCACGTGCCGTAGCACTCAATGCCAAACTCCATGCACAAAGACTACAACTGATCACCGGTGCCAACACCATCCCGGTCAATGCGGCTGGTGCCGAGAGCGCCCACCATCTGGCTACGCCACAACCACTAACAGCCGATAACAACAAACCCCTGTTTGCCCTCGATGTCGCAGCAATCGGTGGACTCTATGCCAAGCACATCTACCTGATCGGTAGCGAAGCAGGCTTAGGGGTGCGCACCGCGGTGGGCAGCGAACTATACAGTCGCGGAGAATTCACACTGACCAGTGCCGGAGAAATCGTACATCGGGGTGCCATCAAAGCAGCGCATAACGCCCAGATCCACGCTACAGAAAACATAACCAACCAAGCCGAAGCCCAGATCACCGCGCAAGGCAACCTATCCATGCGCAGCCAAGCCAGCATCACCAACCAGGGTGTCATGGCGGCAACCGGTAACGTCGAACTCATTGCGGATAGTGCCGACAGCAGCATCACCAGTACCGCAGGCTCCAGCCTACTCGCCGGTATCAGTGACAAAGGCACACTCACCCACCATGGCGCACACCTACACCTTAGCGCGCACAAAAACACATCACTGCATGGCACACATCTGGCCAGTGACCAACTCACCGTCACCAGTGCAGCCATTGCCATAGGTGGTGGCCAAATCCAGGCCGCCCATCTCCGCCTGAGCGGCTCGCCTGGCCAGCACGCCCAGACCATAGACATCAACGGCGGCACACTACATGCGACCAAACAATTACAGCTAAATAGCGCGCACCTTAGCGGTGCGGGGCAACTGACCAGTGCTGGCGACATCAACATCGCACTCCATCATGACTACACCCATACCGGCAACATCAGCGCCAAACATAACCTAACCTTACGTACCGCGGGCAGCCTGACCAACCAGGGGCGCTTGCATGCCCAGCGCCACCTGAGCCTTAGCGCAGCCAACCTAGACAACCAGGCACGCGCCGAAATCGCTGCCGCGACCAGCCTCGAACTGAGCCTGGCACAGCAACTACAAAACCGTGGCCTGATCACCGCGCCCAGCGCCCTGATCAACGCCAGCACACTCCACAACCTCGGTGCCGGACGAATCTATGGCGATACCCTGGCGATCCGTGCCACAACCCTGAGCAACGACAGCGAAACCCGCGACAACCTCACCCAAGCCGGCACCATCGCCGCACAAACCCGCCTCGATATCGCCACTACGACACTGCATAACCAAAACCACGCCTTAATCCTGAGCCTGGGTGACATGACCATCGGCAACACCCTAGACCGCGACCATCGCGCCATTGGCAGCGCCGACACCGTCAACAACCATGCTGCCACCCTCGAAGCCATAGGGCAACTGCGCCTCGCTAGCCATAACCTACACAACACCAATGGCGGTGTCGTTACCGAAAACCAAACCGTCTCCAGCCAGACCATCACCGAATACCGTATCGACTACGAAAGCCAGCGTCGACGTAGTGACACCTTCCTGCCACAGGGCACCGTCATCCCGTGCAACCCATCCAACGGACAAGGAGATCACTGTGGTCGGCCACTGGCAGTAGGAGAACTCAAAGCCTACCCTGAGCGATTTGGCCAACGCGACTACATCCGCCCGATCTATCACGGCCAGCCCAGCCTGAACGCACAACAGCCATTGCCGCCGCCGCTGTACCAGCCCGATGCTGCGACCTACCGCCAGCTTGGCCTGACCATGCCCGCTGCACACGCCAGCCGGGCACAACAAAACCAGGCATTGCTCGCGCTCCATCAAGCCATCACCGCCTACAACGCGAGCGTTCAACAAGACAATCGCGTCAAAAACGGTGGGCACTACTACGAATACCACTACACCGTCACCCACACCCAACCCGTAGTCACCCACAGCGACCCCGGCCTCATCCGTTCCGGTGGTGACATGCACCTCATCAGTAACACCCTCATCAACAACAAAAGCCGCATCATCGCTGGCGCTCGCCTAAGCGGCGATCTTGCCAACCTGCACAACATTGGCATGACAGGCCTTGCCACCACCCACATCAACGGCACCCTACGGTACCTCTCCAAAAGCCGCTCGGGAGAACCTCGTGCTTCCGGCTACAGCC
>JBIKXM010000163.1:0-3916 GCA_044355755.1 Burkholderiaceae bacterium
GTTCATTTGTTGCAATTTCGACTGGCGAGTCAAAAAGCTTGGATGCTATCGCATTCTCGCCTCTTAACCACTCTTCTTCAAAATTGCACTTCATAGTTGAATTCAAGTTTTATTATAGTATTTATAATGCAAAAACACTCCAAAGATGGCACAAGATAACTCCTCTGACACAAAAAGTTCGACAAGCATTAAAGATCGCTATAGTGAATTGCTGAAGCGATATCAAGTAAGTTTTCATGTTGGCAGATTTAAAGAGGGCTACAAAGGCTATCAAGAAATCGCAATACCAAACTATACTGCTGATATTTCTGTAGAGCGAATGCAAGGGATTTTCATTGATCAAAAAAATCAATTTTCACCAGAAATACTAGGCGCGCTATCGCGTCGTATTGAATTAGCAGAGCAAAAAGAAAAAAAGGCCTCTGTTTTAAAAGTAATGGGGGTCATTGCAGAGGATTTTCGCAAACAGCACAGTATTTATCAGCATTTTTTTCCGCAAGATTTTTATTTCCCCCTAATTGACAAAAGAAATACCGGACGATGCTGCCCACTGGTACGCGCCATGGCTGTAGCCCTTTCTAAAGGAAATGAAGAGGGACGCACCGCAATCCACGCGTTTTCTAAAAAAATTGTTTTGGCCGCAGCAAGCCCAGAAGCAAATGACACAAAATTACTTGTATCTGCATTACACACTTTACATAGCAATCTAGATATCGCAAAAACTTCAGTAGAACCAAACTTTCTAACACTGGATGGCATTATTGCAAAATTGTCCCAAGCCCAGGATACAACAACATATGCACTGAATACCCCTGTACATGCCATGATGGTTGCTGTTGTGAACAATGGCGAGCAACGTATTTATTCTTTTTATGACCCAAATTTCGGCATTGTTTCCTATAACAACTCACACTCTTTAAAAGAGGCGCTCAAGCAACATTTTATAAAACGTCAATTGGGAATGCACTATGAAGCATGGGGCACAGCAAACCATCCTACCTTCAGCTTACAAAAAATAAATGTCGAGGCAATAGAAAAGGTTGCGCTGGGAGAAAATCTCATAGTAAGGGATTTAATTGCTAGTGAAACATTATCTAAAATTAGCGCAGGCAGACATCAGAGTCTTATATCAAATCAAAGGGGTCATGCCACTGTACCGGATAGCAACGCAAAACTTGGTGCTTCGCTCAAATTGAGTGCGCTTCTTTCTAAACACGGACATACACATATTGCAGACACACTCAATGAAATAGAAGGTCTTCAATGGATCAAACGCTGTTTCAATGCCATCAAGAAAATCAATTTAGACAAAAAAAACATCCCTCTTTTCTCTAAGGTAGAAACAAACACTGATGGTACTTTTCTGATTTCCTATATTGACGCAGACCAAAAGATAAAATCCATCGTTACGACAGACTCCTCGTTTTTAAAACTAAAACAGTATCTTGCGAACAAAACTAAGGTACTCAATCAAAAAAGTCGACTACCCAGCATCCAATTTACCTCTTTGAATAAAAACATCAGTGATGTGATAAGCGTTCTTCTTCTAGCTCGTCAGGCAACTTATTTATTGAGAGATATTCCTGAAGCACAAGAGTCAGAACAACTTTACTATGCACTGACTATGCATATCACAATCAATCGATTACAACTCATACAAGGAGGATTACAAACCACAGAGTCGATTTTACAAACCACATGTCGTGTATTAAAAATAGCCACACCACAGTTTCTAAAAAAAAATTCAACCCTATTCAGACTGGCCAAATTACCTACACGAAGCTTACCCGTAATTGGCACCATATTGGATATTGCTGACACGAGCTTAACTATTTATGAATTAGCCCATGCAGAGGACCATAGCCGACGAGTAATCTACGGTGCACAAATAGTACTCAACACAGCCAATTTGGCAGTTAATACGGCTACCGTGACGGCAATCGTAACAGGGGCAACTACCATCGCGACTAGTTTAAGCTTTGTAGCCGTACCACTGATTGTTGTGTCAGTGGGCATCAATCTCTCTATGTCTTTGTACATAAAATACGTTGAAATTCGTGATGGATTTAACGCAGTAAGACAATATTGTGATCATATTACTCAAAGCTATGCGCAGGGTGGATATGAGCTTACTCAAAATTTATTGTTACAACCATTTGATGGTATACCGATTGAGGCATTTGATTTGCAGAAAGGGTCTATCAGGTTTGGTAAGCAATATCTCCATCGCTCACAACAGACCTTACCGGAAAAGATTGAACGGCCTGGTATGCTACCAGACTACATTGAGATTCGCTCAACACTTGGTCATGCAATTGAGGCCTCTCTGCCCTCGGCATGGCGTCATACCAAATATTTTATTTTGCCATCGGTACCTAACCATAAGATGTATTACGTTTATACATCAACTGTCAAAAGCTTCTCGCCTATCAAGGACAACGAATCACAATTGATAAGAGATAGCAACGACGATTGGTTTCCTACGACCAGAACCTATAGTAAAAGCTCAGGGAAAAGTACGACAAAACACTATGTCGTTACCGAACTAGTCACCGAATATCTTGCCACAACAATTACGATTACGTTAGATAATCAGGCACGTTATCTGCACATGCCTGCTTCAACTGCACAGAGGTTAAGCAAACTAACTTACGAGTTTCAAGGTGCGGGCGGTGAATATTATTTAAATCTACAGCCAGGCACAAATGTATCCCTTTCTGAACAAAAAGGTACCTCGTCCTCATCCTGGGTGATTGATGCTAGCTTATGGCAGTCGCCATACAAAAAGATGGCTATCTTTAATGACAAAATAAAATTTGACTCCCAAACGCTTTTCATTAACGCGGACAAAATCAAAAAACTACTGATCTACGATGTGAATAAAACTTTGGGAGAGGTTGATTTCAAAACGAAATCTATTCGCCTGATGAAGATTGATTTTATTGAATGGGAAAAACAAAAATTAAGCAACGACCTTTTAAGCTATTTAAAAACACTTCCCGAGCATCAAATGCCCGAGTCATATCTGGTAATCGAACACTATCCTGCGCATCGTCGTTTCATACAAAACACATGGCAAGAAGATGTTGCCAGAACGCGTGCTTTTTACGATGTACGTCATCAGCGTATTTTGTATACCTATCATCAGGAATTATCTTTATTAAAAGACTCCTTCGTTGGATACACTTATCATAGTTACGAGGCGATAATCCGTGAGACCTTGGAATATATTGCTCATACAGAAGAGATTTCCAATCGTTTCTCTAACATTGATAAAAGATGGCATGATTTTCTTGATTTATTTCTCAAACATCCGTTGCACGAGCTAGTCCAGCAATTTCAGCAAAGGACTGACTTAGCCTTTATGCCTCTCATGAAAAGGTTTATCTATATCTTGCAACAAACCTCCATGATTGAGCCTGAGCAAGAAGAAATATTTTATTTGAAGCGCTACAGTTCACAAGATTCATCAGCACATTTTCCGCATGATCAAGATGAGGTCTATACACTTGATGATGAGCAAAATAAACTTCCTTATGCCAATCAAATTAAAATAATTTCTATCGAAGAGAAAAAAACAGCTCGCAGATTCCAATATTTACTCAAATGGCTAAAAAGAGTCACGCAAAAAACTGATTCACTGAATACCATTTCACTGCAAATTAAAGAAGCTGAATTAGCAGGCGTTATAGGCAATCATGTATATTTCTATAACAAAGAAAAAAGTACCGCTTGGCGTACCGATCTTGCTACAGGCTATCAGCAGATCATCTTTCATTTCTTATTCGATACACCTTTAATCAAGGCTTGGGAAGAAAATGGTGCGATTCAAGTTGAGCAAAAATGGACCTTAGCCAATGGCCAGACTGGCTATCTCAGGTACAGCATCAAAAATGACCAAATCTCTTTAACCTCC
>JBIKXM010000164.1:0-3908 GCA_044355755.1 Burkholderiaceae bacterium
CGCCAGAAATTTGAGCCGGCATTAAATCGCGTGCTGCACGTAAACCGACCGCATTTAGTTTTAGTAACACTAAATCGCGAATGATAGCTTCTGATAATGACGTATGTTCGCGCAACGGAAAGGCTACGTTGTCATAGACACTCATATCCGTAAATAATGCACCAAACTGAAACAACATCCCCATCCGTTGACGAGCTTGATATAGATTCCGAATATCGAGTTCGGCAATATTCTGTCCGGCAAATTCGACGAGACCTGTCTGTGCCTTAGCTTGACCACCTAATAAACGCAAGATAGTTGTTTTACCGCACCCGGAACTCCCCATAATCGCAGTTACTTTGCCGCGCATGAATTGCATATTCAAATTAGACAGAATGAGACGCTTACCCTGCGCATAAGCAAAATAAACGTTTTTTAATTGGGCAATCGGGAGGGGTGTGGTTATCGGCATAAGATGAAAGAAAAATAACTTGCGAAAATATAGCACAAGCCGCAAGTCTCGCATGGTCAAGCAGTTTTGTGCAACGATCTCTTAGTATCAGTCCTGCATACGTTGTAAGTATTGATATTTCTGCAATAGCTGCGCCTGTGTTTCGACCCAATCTGGGTGCAGCGGAATACAGGCTACAGGGCAGACTTGTTGACATTGCGGCACATCAAAGTGACCAACACATTCGGTACATTTATGTGGGTCAATTTGATAAATCTCCGGCCCCATGGAAATGGCATGGTTAGGACACTCAGGTTCACATACATCACAATTAATACATTCATCGGTAATCATGAGTGCCATACAATACTCCTGCTGCTCAATTTACTCGCTACGCGATTTTTTGGTGAGCCACTGCTCTACCGAGGGAAAGACAAATTTACTGACATCGCCGCCGAGTTGTGCAATTTCGCGGACGAAAGTGCCTGAAATAAACTGATATTGATCCGATGGTGTTAAAAACATGGTCTCTACATCGGGCAACATATAACGGTTCATCCCCGCCATTTGAAACTCGTATTCAAAATCAGACACGGCGCGTAAACCACGCACAATCACACGCGCATTATTTTGCCGAACAAAGTCTTTCAGCAATCCGGTAAATCCCTGAACCCGCACATTAGGATAATGCCCCAGCACTTCATGCGCGATATCGATACGCTCTTGTAAAGAAAAAAATGGACGTTTACCAGGGCTATCTGCAATACCAACAATTAATTGACTAAATATATTTGAAGCGCGGCGTACTAAATCTTCGTGTCCACGGGTAAGTGGGTCGAAGGTTCCTGGATAAACAGCAATTACCATGACCATCTTTTCTATTCTATAAAAAAAGCCATTTTAATAGATCAGGCAAGTTGCGCATATTAAGGGCGGAATAGGACGCATAGGAAGACTGTTTATATAACTGTCGTGAGCCGTCCAAAGACCAGGCACCTAGCACGCAGCAACCAAGATATATCAAGAAGTAGATAGACGCGGGGGCGCGTAAGAGGCAAAGCCGTAAGTTATCGAAGGGCCTGATCGGATGAATACAATCAGCCCCCTCAATTTGATATTTGAGTGCGCGACTGTCCGACTATCATAATTTCACATACCGTGTCTCACTATCTTAGGTAAAATCCGGGTCAGACCGGAGTCGAGTAAACTACCCCCTCCGGTTTTTGCAGTGACACAGAATAAAAACTCATCTTAAAGAGTAGGGTTGCCTTGTTGATGGCACACATTAGGATTGACGCAAAATTGTTCTGGCCTAGCCTGCTGGTGAAGACAGTAGTAATAGATCGTACGGCATGGCGTATGGCGGCACAATACGGCCAAGACGATTGTGCGTTAATCCTAACATGACTCTTTTTTAAATAAGGTTAATGACAACGTGCGTCTTTCCTCAATTAAATTAGCTGGATTTAAATCTTTCGTTGACCCGACTCACTTTCAAATCCCCGGGCAACTGGTCGGCGTTGTTGGGCCAAATGGCTGCGGCAAATCTAATGTGATGGATGCTGTACGCTGGGTACTCGGAGAATCGCGTGCGTCGGAACTACGCGGTGATTCAATGCAAGACGTTATTTTCAATGGCTCAACCCAACGTAAGCCAGCTGGTCGGGCAAGTGTCGAGCTGATTTTTGAAAATAATGCAGGACGTATGACCGGTCCATGGAGCCAATACGCGGAAATAGCCGTCAAGCGGATACTGACGCGCGATGGTGGCTCCAGCTACTATATTAATAACCAAGCGGTACGCCGACGTGACATTCAAGATATGTTTATGGGGACAGGCTTGGGACCACGCGCTTATGCGATTATTGGTCAAGGGATGATTGCCAGAATCATTGAATCTAAACCAGATGAGTTGCGCATATTTTTGGAAGAGGCTGCTGGCGTTTCTAAATACAAGGAGCGCCGTCGGGAAACAGAAAACCGTCTGGCCGATACCCGCGACAATTTAACCCGCGTCGAAGACATTCTGCGTGAATTAAGCACGAACCTGGAAAAACTCGAACAACAGGCAGCAGTCGCAACTGAATATCAAACGCTACAAGAAAAAGTTACTGAGCAAAATAATTTATTACATCTAGTACGCAAGCAAGAGGCACTAGCGGAGCAGAATCGCCACCATACTGCGCTCAACACCGTACACACGCAACTGGAAGAACAAACCGCCAAGCTACGCCAGCTTGAGTCTGAACTTGAAGTGCTACGTGCCCGCCACTATGACGCAAGCGATACGGTCAACGAAGCACAGGAACATTTATATGAGGCCAATGCGGTTGTCAGTCGTTTAGAAGCTGAGGCTAAATTTACGCTTGAATCACGCCAGCGCATCGAGATGCAAATCAGCGCGATTGACAACCAACATAGCCAGTGGTCATCCCAGGCACAGCAAGCAGAATCTGAGTTGTTACAACAGCACCAGCAACAACAAGAAACGCTGGAAAAACATGTGCTGGCACAAGAGGCGCTGACTGAGCACAATACACGTATGCCGATCCTCGAAGATCAATGGCGTACTACGCAAATGCAATTAAAGCAGCAGCAAGTTGAGATTAATAAAATTGAGCAGCAACTCAAGCTTGAAGCGATGCAACAACGTCATATTGATCAGGTCTTGCAGCAACTGCAAACACGTCAAGCAAAGCTAACCGCAGACACGCAAGGATTACATCAACCGAATCTAAATGATTTACAAGCACTCGAGCAAGTGTTAGACGAGCGCCAAGCGCAACTCACCCAAGCTCAACAAACATTAGACATTGCTCAAGCGCGCTTGCAAGAATTAGAAGCCGCAAAGCTCAGTGCACAAGAACAAGCGCTACGTGAAACAACGATGGTGACACGCTTAGAAGAGCGCTTACAAACGCTTAAGGCGTTACAAGAACGTTTACAGGTAGAAGGCAAAGTGATGCCGTGGTTAGAGCAACATGAGCTGAATCAGTTGCCACGGTTATGGAAGAGTCTTCATATTGAGCCAGGCTGGGAAAATGCTTTAGAAGCTGTATTACGCGAACGTTTACTGGCCCTGGAAATTTCAGACCTGCACTGGACACAAGCGTTTGCCCAAGCGGAATCCATGCCCCCGGCCAAACTGGCCTTTTACACTCGACCAGGCGATCAAACAGACACTAAAAACAGCCTTAGCACCAACAATAATGATCGACGCCTTTTATTATCCTTAATTAAAACAGGCGATGCCGCCTTACAGCAGCTATTACAGAGCTGGTTAGCGAATATTTATTTGGCAGATAACTTTAATGAGGCGATGCAAGCGCGGCAGCAGCTACAAGATAACGAGTGGCTGGTAGTCCGTGAAGGACATCTGTTGAGCCGCCATGCGATTCAGTTCTATGCGCAGGACTCAGAGCAAGAAGGTATGCTGGCACGCGAGCAGGAAATTGAAAACCTACAAAAACAAACTCGT
>JBIKXM010000165.1:0-3881 GCA_044355755.1 Burkholderiaceae bacterium
TGAAAGAGTTTTTCCATATCTATCCGGGCATCGGTGGAAATCTGTTTAAGCTTGCTGCCTTTGGTGCCGATAATCATTGCTTTATGACTGGCACGTGCTACCAGGATAGTGGCAAATACACGGCATAGATTAGCTTCACGCTCAAATTTTTCGATTAGTACGGTACTGCTATAGGGCAGTTCATCCCCTGTCATGCGAAAGATTTTTTCGCGCAAAATTTCTGCTGCATAGAAGCGCTCACTCCGGTCTGTGATATCTGCTTCGCTATACATGGCTGGACCAATAGGTAAATGGTTGCGTATAACTTGTAATAGATGCTGGATGTCACGCGCTTGTTTGGCACAGATCGGTAGTAACTCGGTAAATGGATAGTGTTGGCTGACCGATTGCATATAGGGCAAGAGGGTAAATGCACGTTGTTCTCCGGCAATTCGATCAGTTTTGTTGGCTATCAAGAATACAGGGATGTGAGGATTACCATCACCAGGTTGTGATAGTTGCGCTAATATTTTTTCATCGTCAGGGGTAAAGCGTCCTGCTTCGACTACAAACAGTATTAGATCGACAGCGGCTAGTGTCGCGCTAACGGTTTGGTTTAGATTACGATTGAGCGGATTAATATGGCGCGTTTGAAAACCAGGGGTATCGACAAAAATGTATTGTGTATCCTCCGTTGTCAAAATGCCAGTAATACGGTGCCGTGTGGTTTGTGGTTTGCGTGAGGTAATGCTGATTTTTTGTCCAATCAGGGCATTGAGCAAAGTCGATTTACCAACGTTCGGACGTCCAATAATCGCGATTGTTCCACAGCGAAAATGATTGAGGGGTGCAGCTGTACTCATGACTTCAGTTTTAAGAGCAATTGTGGGTCTGTCTCTGTTTTTTTCTTAACGGGACGCGAGGCTCGAGTGCGTTTTGCTACACGAGGTGTTGTTTGTCGTACAAGTGCGAGTGCTAAATTAGCCGCGACTTGTTCGGCCGCACGACGCGAGGCGCCATTGCCTAAGACTTTGATATCGAGCTCAGGCACACTGCACTCAACTTCAAATTGTTGGCTATGTGCGGCACCATGGGTGGCGATCACTGTATATTGGGGGAGCGCTAGTTTATTTGCTTGTAAGTATTCTTGTAATAAGGTTTTATCATCTTTACCCAGAGTTTGTGGGTCAATATGTGCCAAGATCGGCGTATATAAGCGGCCAATCATTTTACGTGCAGCATCGAACCCCGCATCAATAAAAACAGCACCGATAATGGCTTCAAGCGCGTCTGCCAAGATAGATGGACGGCGTAAACCACCGCTCTTGAGCTCACCTTCACCAAGATGTAAATATTGGGACAATTCCAGTGTTTGTGCAATTTCAAATAAGGCTTGTTGTTTGACTAAATTGGCACGTACCCGAGATAAATCACCTTCATTGAGTTTGCCAAATTTTGCATAGAGTAAATCGGCAACCGCACAATTCAGTACAGAATCTCCAAGGAATTCTAGTCGTTCATTATGCGCGCTGCCATGACTCCGATGCGTTAATGCTTGTGCCAATACCAGGGGCTGATTGAAGGTATGTCCGAGACGCTGTTGTAGTTGTTCTGGGGGGCGTACGATACGAGGGGTTGATGGGCTACGGCTCACTGAAATGTTCCAATTCGGCTAAGGTCACGTAAGTTCATCCAGATAAAGAATGCTTTACCAACAATATTTTCTTCTGGAACAAAACCCCAGACACGCGAGTCTGCACTGTTATCACGATTATCTCCCATGACAAAATAATGTCCTGAGGGGATTGTGCAGGTTATGCTGTCGGCTGTGTACTGGCAGTGATTCTGATACGAAAATGAGTCAGTACGTATCATGTTCATATGATGACCTGGGTCGTTTAATATCTGATGCGCTTTGCTACCTAATTGCTCAGTAAATTGTTGTGCGTATGTAAGCGTATCCTCATGAAGATAATCAGGGAGTTGCTGATACACCAAAGGTTGTCCATTAATCGTTAAACGCTTGTCTTGGTAAACCACGGTATCACCTGGTAAGCCAACAACGCGCTTAATGTAATCCAGTGAGGGATCTTGAGGGTAGCGAAACACCATAACATCGCCGCGCTCAGGGTGATTCAGAGCGATAATTTTTTTATCGATAACCGGTAAGCGAATGCCGTAAGTGAATTTATTAACCAAAATAAAATCGCCGACGAGTAAGGTCGGAATCATCGATCCGGATGGGATTTTGAATGGCTCAACGATAAAGGAGCGCAGTAAAAAAACAATTAAGATGACAGGGAATAGCCCGGCTGTATATTCTAACCACCAAGGTTGACGCAGTATTTCGTCCACAGCAGCTGCTCTTGTTTGAGGTTTCTGATCGATTGGTACATCAGTTGCTGAAGGTGTCAGGTGCCCAATGGCTGCCGCAGCTTGTTGGCGACGCTGTTTTGCAAAATATAGTTTGTCACTTAACCAGGCAATACCGGTAATGACAACGAGAATAAAAAGGATTAAAGCAAAATTTAAGCTCATCGTTTAATCCTCTCCAACTTTTAAGATGGCTAGAAAAGCCTCTTGTGGGATTTCAACATTACCGACTTGTTTCATTCTTTTCTTTCCCTCCTTTTGTTTTTCTAATAGTTTTTTCTTACGTGAGATGTCTCCCCCATAGCATTTTGCGAGCACGTTTTTACGCAAAGCTTTGACATTTTCGCGGGCGATGATATTGCTGCCAATCGCTGCTTGGATCGCGACATCAAACATTTGACGTGGAATAATGCTGCGCATTTTTGCAGCTACCTCACGTCCCCGGTATTGTGAATTGCTTCTGTGCACAATAATCGACAACGCATCGATTTTGTCACCGTTGATCATCATGTCGACTTTGACGACATCTGATGGACGATATTCTTTAAACTCGTAATCCATTGAGGCATAGCCTCTGGAAACAGATTTTAATCTATCGAAAAAATCTAATACGATTTCAGCCATGGGGATCTCATAGCTCAGTTGCACTTGACGACCATGGTAGGTCATATTGGTTTGTAGACCGCGTTTGTTATTACATAATGTAATGACTGCTCCCACATATTCTTGTGGCATATAGAGGTTAACGGTTACGATAGGCTCACGGATTTCTTCGATTTTGCTTGGATCCGGCATTTTCGCGGGATTTTCAACATCGATCAGCGTACCATCGCGTTGCAAGACTTGATATATGACGGTGGGCGCCGTGGTGATCAAGTCCATATCGAATTCGCGCTCCAGCCTTTCTTGCACGATTTCCATGTGTAATAACCCAAGAAAGCCGCAGCGAAAGCCAAAGCCTAGAGCCTGTGAAACTTCCGGCTCAAAATTGAGTGAGGCATCATTCAGTTTTAGTTTCTCTAACGATTCACGTAGTATTTCATATTGATTGGACTCAACGGGATAGAGCCCCGCGAAAACTTGCGGCTTGACTTCTTTAAACCCAGGCAAGGCAGTTTTTGCAGGTTGATGAGCTAGCGTAATTGTGTCGCCCACTTTAGCTGCTTTTAGTTCTTTAATCCCGGCAATGATGAAACCAACTTGCCCAGCAAATAGCTCGGTGCGTGCTTGTGATTTAGGCGTGAACACACCTACTTGCTCAACCAGATGGTTAGAGCCATTGGCCATCAGTAGGATTTTATCTTTAGGCTTAATACGCCCATGCACAATACGCACAAGCATGACTACGCCAACATAATTGTCAAACCATGAATCAATGATCAGTGCTTGCAGTGGCGCGTCTGGGTCGGCTTGAGGGGCTGGAATGCGTTGAATGATAGTTTCAAGAATGTCATCTATTCCGAGTCCGGTTTTGGCGGAGCAGGGGATAGCATGGCTGGCATCAATACCGATGACTTCTTCTATTTCTT
>JBIKXM010000166.1:0-3843 GCA_044355755.1 Burkholderiaceae bacterium
TCAAAGTAGCCTTTTATCCGCTCCCATTCTTTGTCTTTTAAACTGCTAGGGTACATCTTGTCCTTCTCTCACTTCTCTTTTCAACCGCTTGATTCTCTCATACAACTTTTTTCAAGACGGGTTCTCAGAGTACCGTTGCTATGGCATGTGTACTCTTATGGTTACCTATGTGAAACGTCAACAGACCCTAATTTCACAAAAATTTTCTAATTGATATTGAAGCTTACTTTAATTAGTTGTACAGTACAACCTATTTAGTTGCCTAGGCCAACTAAGTGAACATCAAGATAGGCTGAAGAATCAGAAAGAGTGGCACGGATTATGATTAAATTGAATGGTACACAAATTACTGCGACAGTATTTCCAGATAAAACATCACAGATTTGGAATTTACCTGACGACCTGATTCAACCGGATAACCAGATCATTTGGGATTTTGACAGTGAGTGCGAATTGATGCACTTGATTCAGTTGCAAACTTTAATTCAAAGCTTCAATAGTCAATCTTCGCTAATCATGCCTTACCTGCCTTATGCGCGACAGGATAAGCCTGTAACTAATACGACAACCTTTGCGCTGCGGCCCTTTCTGAAAATCATCCGTGTACTCGGATTCACAAAGGTGAGTGCCTTTGACCCGCATAATCAAAATGTAGTGCAAGAGTATCTGGACAATTTTGTTGCTTTATCACCAGTCCATGCGATCGCCCATGCCATTTCAAATGTTCAGCCTGATTTGATCTGTTATCCAGATGCCGGTGCCAAAACGCGATACGCTGGTTTACTCAATCATCCGCACGTTTATGCCAATAAAGTGCGCAATCAATCAAACGGTTGTATTACTGCTGTCGAGATACAGGGGAATTGTGCTAACAAATCAATTTTGATGGTTGATGACATCTGCGACGGTGGCATGACCTTTATCAAAATTGCTGAAGCGCTGACAACTCAATACAACATCAAAGAATTATCTCTCTACGTTTCTCATGGCTTGTTTACAAAAGGAACAGAAGTATTAAGACAAGCAGGGATCCAACGAATATTTACTTTATATGGAGAAGTCAAATGAAACAAACCAAGCATTACAAACAAGCCATGTTGATGGCTGATTTTTATAAACTATCGCACCGTGAGCAATATCCAGAGGGCACCGAAATTGTTTACTCCACCTGGACTCCCCGCGCGAGTCGGATTAAAGGTGTAGAGAGCGTAGTCGTATTTGGTGCCCAGGGTTTTGTCGAAGAATATCTCGTATCGTTTTTTAATGAGCATTTCTTTGCCCTTCCGATTGAAACAATTGTTGCCAACTATCAACGCATTATTAAGCATACGCTTGGTATCTCTCATCCTGCTACTCAACATATTGAAGATCTGCATGCCTTAGGGTATCTGCCTTTAGAAATTAAATCGCTACCAGAAGGAACCGTCGCACCAATTCGTGTCCCATCTCTAACGATTCGCAATACCGATGCAAAATTCTTTTGGTTGACTAATTATCTGGAAACATTAATGTCATTGGTGCTTTGGAAACCGAGCACCAGTGCGACGATTGCTAATCAATATAGGCGCCTGCTAGAAAGCTATGCAATAAAAACTGTTGGTAACATCGAATTTGTACCATTTCAGGGGCATGACTTCTCGATGCGTGGCATGGATTCTGTAGAGTCTGCCTTTCGCTCTGGTGCAGGCCACCTATTATCTTTTGTTGGAACTGATACTGTACCAGCCATCTGCTATCTTGAAGAGCATTATGGCGCGAATGTCGAAAAAGAATTGATCGGCACGTCAATCCCTGCAACAGAACACAGCGTTATGTGTGCATACGGTGATGACCGGGAAAGTTTTAAACGACTCATCACAGAAATTTATCCATCTGGATATATCTCGATCGTTTCCGACACATGGGATCTATGGGAGGTATTAACTGACATCTTGCCTAAATTAAAAAATGAAGTTTTGGCGCGTGATGGAAAAGTTGTTATTCGTCCCGACAGTGGCGATCCAGTCAAGATCATTTGCGGCGATCCAACGTCCCATGACATTTCAGCACAAAAAGGCGTTATCGAACTACTATGGGAAATTTTCGGCGGGACAGTTTCAAAACAAGGATATAAAGTACTCGATTCACATATTGGTTGTATTTATGGTGATTCAATCAGTCTAGAGCGTTGTGAGGCCATTTGTTCAGGACTGATGAAAAAAGGATTTGCCTCAACGAATATGGTTTTTGGTATCGGCTCCTACACCTACCAGTACAACACTCGCGATACATTTGGCTACGCTTTAAAATCAACGCTCTGTGTTATCAACGGTGAAGAAAAACATATCTTCAAAAACCCAAAAACCGATGATGGAACCAAGCGCTCACAAAAAGGACGTGTCCGGGTCATCGACGGAGATATAATTCGATATGAAGACGAGCTCAATCTGTCGGACTCTCAAACAGATATGATGCAGACAATTTTCATCAATGGCCAAACCAAGAATAAACAAACGTTAGCTGAAATTAGAGCTCGCATTCGGAGCTATGACAAATAGGAATCTTTTTTTGATACGCCAAAGATGACTTGACCGCTCTAGCTGATCGCAGCTAGTAAGTTTGATTAAAAGTTAATGTGATGATTGTGATCGCATATCCGATCGGACACTTCAGCAGGATATCTTTATTAGGCGTAAAAATTTTCAAAAATGGTGAGGGGACACAGATTAAAAAAAATAAGATCTAGCTCAAGTGTCGATTGGGGGGGTGGACAAGCCCATCAATGTATGGCTGCACGAGAATTCCAGCGAACTGTTTGATTCACTGGTGGGCCTATCCAAGTCAGATAGTAAAGCAAAAACTGCCCCTTATTTCCATAAATCACAAAATATGACAAAGTGTATTTATCCCGCAACCATCCACAGGCTTATCCAAGTTTTCTGTGGATAACTGATTGACGCTAGACAGTCGTATACTCTAAGGCAAAAAAACTTGTTACATCACTCACAGTAAACAGTTATGCAATCGTTGCGAATCGCCATCGAGGTGCATAGGCCAGGAACCGTGTCATGCAGCATGGTTGTATGCGGACGTAGCAGATCCGATTGGATGACACACCGAGCCTGACAACGCAATTAGTATGACGCGATACTATGATTTACGATTAAGCATTAATGAAAATCATGCCCCACCAATAGCATCGACTTGAGAGTAATCATGATGGCTGATTGAAATGCGCCTGCAACGCTGCCAACGTTTGCGTATGTAATGCTTTTATCTTTTCAAACCAGTATTCTTCATCTGGCCAATCGCCATGGTTAGTTTGCTGCTCATATTTTTTGATTAAATGAGCAAATGCCTGGGCACCGACTGTAAAACTACTTCCTTTTAAAAAGTGGAGCGCACCTTGAATGCCTGCAAAATCTTTATTTTTAGCACTATTCTCTAAAATGATTAAGCTCTCTTTGGTTTGACGGACATAAGAATTATTGATCCCATCTTTAAAAATACCATTTTTCTTAAAATGATCTAAGCGTTCAAAGTCAAACAAAGGTATTTCAGATAAATTTTGTTGCTTATGCTCGCAAAGAAAAATGAGCTTATTTACAAGATCATCGATATCAATCGGTTTCACGATATAGTCATCTATGCCGACCGAAAATGCTGTTTCGATATTTTCTTTATCGGTATCACCTGTAATGGCGATGATCGGTACTGATTGATAAGCACTTGTTTTATTGCGTATGAGGCGACTGGCTTCCAAACCATCGAGACCAGGCATACGTATGTCCATCAGCACAGCAGCACATTGAGGAGAAAGCTCTAGCTGCTCAAGGACCGCTTGCCCATGCGCTGCCTCTAAAG
>JBIKXM010000167.1:0-3838 GCA_044355755.1 Burkholderiaceae bacterium
GTACTCATATCAAACGCCTAGCCAGAAAAACCATTTGCTTTTCTAAATCCGCTGAAATACATGAAAAAATTATCGGAACCTATATTGAGCGATATCATTTCAATTGATTGGAGGCACTACCCGATATTTCAAGAGGACTACAACACGCTATTTAAAATTGGCAGCAACTGCTGTGTGATTACTGTCGCGCCAGGCTATGTCATCAATGATGGTAATGCCGGTAGGAATTATCTTGTACAGATACAGCCGGCACTGGGTTCGATTAATCTACCGAAAACGCAGAACCCGGGTACAACCGAGTATGCTGATATTACGAAACAAGGTCCACCTTGGACCAATGGTCGTAACGCTTCCAATGAAAATAAATTTGGTGCGCTAGCTCGCACACCAGATACGCAATCATGGGATATCACCGATGCGACACGTAAACGTATGATACTGTCTTGTTCGGTTTTTGGGATGTCAGCGAATACTGAAGTATGTGGTCGGCGCGTCTCGCAAAAATCAGCTTGGGCAGAAACACGTAGTTATCAACCCAAAATCGAATTTCGTAACTGATCGTTCGCAGCTGTAAATTTTTACAGCTGCGTGGAAAAGCTTTGGGTGATTTTAATCGCTGGTTTGAACTTCAAGAGCCAAGAGGAAACTGTCTGCTTATCGCATAAGACGATTGCCGTATCAGCCAGCTGCCTTGAAACCCGTTATAAATGCTCTTGGACTATTGTCTGCAATGCTTCAAGCCAATGTTTGGTTTGATTCAAGCACGGAATCGCATGATAAGTTTGGCCACCCGCATCAAGAAATATAGCCTTTCCTTCAATTGCAATTTCCTCTAATGTCTCCAAACAGTCCGACACAAAACCTGGACAGAATACATCTAGGCGTTTTGTTTTGCTTTGTCCTAATTGAATTAAAGTGTCAGTTGTATAGGGCTGTAACCATTTCTCCGGACCAAAGCGCGATTGAAAACTGAATAATATCTGCGCGTCAGTTAAATTCAGTTTTTGGCGTACTAACGCTACTGTTTCAACACATTCGTCATAATAGGGGTCACCCAGTGTCACACATCGGTGTGGCAGACCATGAAACGAGAGCAACAATTTATCGCCATTGCTAAAATCAGGGTCACCAACAACTTGCCAATAATCAGTAATCTGCTGACAAAGTGCCTGAATATAGGCTGGATGTTGATAAAAATTTTTGACCGTCGTAATCGCTGGCTGATTACGCATTTTTTGTAACTCAGTAAACACCGCATCACACGCCGTCGCTGTGGTTGTCGCAGAATATTGCGGATACAGTGGCAACAATACTATGCGCTCTATGCCCTGCTGCTGTATCCGTTGCATAGCTGCTTTGATAGAAGGATTGCCATAGCGCATCACAGCAATCACTTCGACCGGATGCGCTAATTTAGCGAAACCTGCTTGTAATGCATCCGCTTGTTGTTGTGTATAAAAACGTAGTGGCGAATCTTGTGCTAACCAAATACTGTGATATTTCTCTGCTACTGGTCGACAACGTAATGGCAAGACTATGCCATTTAAAATAAACCACCATAATGCCTGTGGAATTTCTACCACCCGACGGTCCATCAAAAATTCACGCAGATAGCGTCGAATAGCCCTAGGAGTAGGCATATCAGGTGTGCCTAAATTTAATAATAGAACCGCTGTTTTTATATGTTTCATATGAATTCAAGCTATAAAAGCGTCAGGGTGATTTTGCGTAAACCCGACTAGGAAGAAGACGAATGCGTTTGACTGAGAGCCTGTGACAATAATTTAGCGGTCACATCCACGATTGATATGACACGCTCGTAAGCCATACGGGTTGGCCCAATCACACCTAATGTGCCGACCACCTTACCTTCAACCTGATACGGTGCCGTAACCACCGCGACATCTTCACACGGCACAATCTGGCTCTCGCCACCAATAAAAATTTGAATACCTTGAGCACAGTTTGCGGTATCTAACAGCTGTATCAATGCCGTTTTGCGGTCAAACACGTCAAACAGTTTGCGCAAAGTGCTGACACTTGAGGACAATTCATCCACCTCAAGTAATTTATGCTCACCAGAAATTACGACATATTCTGTATTATCTTGCGCGTCTTGATCACCCGTCGCGATCGCTACCTGGAGTAGTGCCGACATTTCCGAACGCAACTGATTTAGCTCAATTAATAACCGTTCGCGTATATCAGCAAAACTCATGCCCGCATAATTGGCGTTCAGATAATTAGCCGCTTCGGTTAACTCAGAAGGCGTATAAATACGCTCTGTAAAAATAATCCGATTTTGCACATCGCCATCTGGAGATACCAAAATCAGGAGCACCCGCTTCTCAGACAAACGAAGAAACTCGATATGCTGAAAAATCGGGCTACGCCGGGGTGTCAGGACAACACCGGCAAAACGAGAAAGATTGGATAAAATTTGCGCCGCACCGGATATCATTCTTTGTGGTGTATCTGGCTGCAATAAGCTTTCTACGGCTATTTCAGCGTCATGCTCAAGTGTGCGACGCGCGGTCAGCATGGTATCGACAAACACACGATACCCTTTTGGCGTCGGGATACGCCCAGCAGAAGTATGCGGACTCATAATCAAGCCCATTTCCTCCAAATCTGCCATTACGTTACGAATAGTCGCTGGCGACAGCTCTAGTCCCGTATATTTTGATAAGGTACGTGAACCCACTGGCTGACCTTCAGCAATATACCGTTCAATTAAAGCCTTAAGCAAAATTTGGGCACGTGGTTCAAGCATAGTCAGAGATAAAAATTGATCATAGCAAAGGGTTAGAATCAGTCATGATCGTACAAGTTATATTTTGAGACTGTCGCACAATTTACTACACCCTAAAACGCAAGTTTCAGTATCGGCTAACTTGGTGTAACGAAGATATGCCAGAACTACAGACTACATTACGTCGTACGCGCTCCCGCGTCTATTTGCTTTATATGTCTTGGTCCCTGCACCCTAGGCGCCTGGTCTTTAGGCTACCCATTTACTTGTGCAACAGTCTCATTTTGCAAAAATGGTGAGCAGCTTACACCTTTTTTTCGCAGGACTATAAATGTAGCAGACTTGTGCTGAAACATTTAAATCTTTATGAAATATTCATCTGCCTTGTGCCAGTCTAGTGCCGGTTTTTATCCACGTTTTAAATTCTTTAGTTTTATTATCATGATCAGCCCGTGCTGCACGCCAATTTTTTAAACGCATGATGAGACTTAATTCACCATTAGCAGTGGCTTTATTCTGACTAAATAGGGAAACTGTGCGCGTATAACCTTTGGCACTCATGTACATCAAACGTACTTCATCCCCTTGGTTGACAATCAATGCATAAGCGGCAAACAATTGTGCACCGACTGGATGATGTTGATAAAAATCAACTTTTTCAAGATAGGTGGCTTGTTTCAGAAAATCAGCCACTGTTAAATTAGGTATGCCGCGCAAGCGTACCGGCAGATCCTCGGTGGCTAGAGTTTGGTCTAGCAATGCTTTCACTTGAGCCTGAGAAAAGCCCATTTGCCGCACAATGTAATCTTTATCTGTTGTCACGTCAGCCTTCGTATTGGCTTGATGTTGAGCTAACTGGGCCAATGCCAGTGACTCAACCTTGGCCTGAGCAATTTCTAAATTTTGCTGCGCTTGCGCAATTTGACTGGGTGCCGCAGACTGTCTGCTAAATTCGGCTAATACTGCTTGTGCCCTATCTCGTTCCTGCTTTGCCTGATAACGTGTCTGTGAAGACAAGGCTGCTACACGCTGCATTTGCGCGTATTCGATCGAGACATCATCACTCAATAATTCAAACCCATTTTT
>JBIKXM010000168.1:0-3831 GCA_044355755.1 Burkholderiaceae bacterium
AGGTAGTCTGTATACAGTTCTAAGTCTTCTTTTTTCATCGTTACAAAATAGCAGATTTCAGTGCTCCTGCGTAACATCAGTTATGAAATCTTTGCCATATTTTTTTACGCTAGGATTATTAGGCTTATGCTTCGGCTGTGCTGTGGGGCCGGATTATGTGCGCCCTGAGATGGAGATGGCAGCACAGTTTAAGCAGCAAGGAATATGGCAATCTGCGATGCCTCAAGAGCATGCGCTACGCGATCGGTGGTGGGAGATGTATGCTGACCCAGCGCTGAGTCAATTAATCGATAAAGTTGCATTAAACAATCAAAATATTGTGCTAGCGCAAGCACAATATCAGCAGGCTCGGGCATTGATTCAGGATGCACAGGCGAGTTTTTGGCCGAGCTTGACAGCGAATGCAGCTTATGGAAAAAGTAATCCAAGCGCGGCTACTGTCACTGAAGCCAAGCCGTACAACGTGAAATTACAGGCTGCATGGGAAATAGATCTATGGGGCGGGATACGGCGTAATGTGGAAGCCGGTAAAGCCAATGCGGCAGCGAGTGGGGCGAACGTGGAAGCGGTGAAATTATCTACATATCTTGCTGTATCGCAAGCCTATTTTCAGTTACGGATTACCGATTTACAAAGCGAGGTCGCACAGCGTACGGTGGAGACCTATACAAAAGTATTGGCGGTAACACGCGCGCGTTATCAGAGTGGTGCAGATAGCCAGGTTGCATTGATGACGGCGGACAATCAACTGAAGAGTGCACAACTCGCCTTAGCAGAGTTACGTGTCCAACGGGCGAAGATCGAGCATGCGATTGCGGTACTGATTGGTCAGAGTCCCTCCAGTTTCAGTCTGGCGCGACTGCTTAATTGGCAGATTGCGCAACCGATTTTTCCAGTGAGTGTGCCCAGTCAATTATTAGAACGCCGTCCAGATATTGCAGTTGCCGAACGCAAGGTCGCTGCGGCGAATGCCAAGATAGGTGTTGCGCAATCGGCTTATTTTCCGGCATTAAATATTACCGCCAGTGGTGGTTATCAAGGCTCTGGATGGCGCCATTTATTTGATTTACCGAATCGTATTTGGTCATTAGGGGCAAGTCTGGCCTTGTCTGTTTTTGATGGAGAGGCACGTCAGGCACAGATGCGGCAAGCTGAAGCGATCTATCAACAAACGGTAGCCAATTATCGTCAAACTGTATTAACTGCGCTGCAGGAGGTAGAAGATAATTTATCTACTTTAAACATACTGAGCCAGGCATTAACTGAGCAAGAACAGATTGTGCATAATACCAACCAATCCCTGGAGCGCGTATTGAATCAATACCGTGCCGGAATCACTGATTATTTAAGTGTCGCAACAGCATTAGCCAGTAGCCAACATAGCGAAAATGCCCGATTGCTGCTGCTAGGGCGTTATTATTTGGCCCATGTTGGTTTAGTAGCGGCGCTGGGTGGCAGCTGGCATGCTAATGCTGTGAATGCGGCGCAGAAGTAATCTTTATCACCGGATGTTTAGTTTAAAAAATTAATAAATAATGATAGAACTCACTTCAGATGTAATGGCCTTATTGGCTTTGGTGGCTTTTTGTGCTGGTTTTTTTGATGCAATTACGGGTGGAGGGGGATTAATTACTTTGCCGGTACTTTTTTTGTCTGGGGTTGACCCGATGAGTGCTATCGCGACCAATAAATTTCAGGCTACCTGCGCGACGCTCTCTGCGACCACGGCTTTTGCACGAAAAGGCTTGATTCAATGGCGTGATGGAAAATTCTTGATTCTGTGTGCCGGGTTAGGTGGCGCAAGCGGGGCAATGTTAGTGAGCCTGTTGAATAAGCGCTGGTTAGAAGCAGGTGTGCCAATAATGTTGCTTACTATTGCGATTTATTTTGCTTGTGCACCGCAATTTGAAAACGAGGTACGGCGGCAAAGGATGTCGATCGCTATTTTTTCTTTCACGATAGCACCCTTCCTCGGTTTCTATGATGGCATTTTTGGTCCTGGTACGGGTTCATTTTTTATGCTGGGCTTTATATTACTCTGCGGCTTGGGCATGATGCATGCAATCGGTTTCTCTAAGCTAGCTAATGCTGCCAGTAATGCAGGTTCACTCGCTATGTTTATTATTAGTGGGGCGATTATTTGGCCCATCGCGCTAGTGATGGCTGTCGCCTCATTTGTTGGAGCGCAATTGGGTGCGCATGCGGCGATGCGTGTTGGCTCACGTCTAATCAAACCAATGTTGATAATCGTGTGCTGTGCCCTGACGATTAAACTCTTGAGCGCAGCAAATAATCCTTTACGGATCGCAATTCTTGAGCTGTTGTAGCAACTGATACGGATTACAGTCTTGCATCAGTTCAGTATGTTTTATCAGCGTCTGTCTAACGTGAATTGAAAAATAAGCATTGCAAAAAGAATGACTTAATACGCTACAATAGATTTACTTTTTTTGCTGAATAGTTGCCTATGTTTAGGTGAAAGCCTACCGCATATTGAAAATAATAAGGAGACGTTTGTGCGGATTCAAAATTGTTTTGCTGGGCGTTATTTACAATCGGCTACCCGTTGTTATCCTTTTTGTGCGTTGTTAATTCTATGGCTTTACATGAGTTGTAGTTATGCGGATCTGATGATTAATCCGACACGTATTGTGCTGGATGAGAAGGCGCATAATGGCCAGCTAGAGCTATTAAACAACGGTGATACAGCGATTACTTATCGTATTCGTTTGATTAGGCAGCGTATGGATACGAGCGGTAAGTTTATGATTATTGATGATAAAAACCCCGCTTTGGCGACTGAAAATTTCGCAGATCAACTCGTTCGCTTCTCACCCCGTCAAGTTACCCTGCAACCAGGCAAAAGCCAAATTATTCGCATCATGCTGCATAAAGCAGCTGGATTAGCGGAGGGCGAATACCGCTCACATTTATTGTTGGAACAAGTACCTGACACAAATGTGGCAACCAGTATTGACAAATCGAATAAACCAGATCAGGCCAGTGGTGTGAGTATCCAGTTAACCGCCTTATTTGGTGCCAGCATCCCGATAATTGTGCGCCAAGGGGCGTTAAACCTGAAACTGGGCTTGTCTGAGCTGAGATTTTTACCGGCCCAAGGTGAGCAGCTTGCGGCCTTGGCACTTACTATTTCCCGTTCTGGTACACGTTCAGCTTACGGTGATTTGGTGGTTCACTTTCATCCAGATGGTAGCGATAAGGCATTCCTGGTCGGGCGCACGAACGGCCTTGCCGTTTATACGCCGAATGACCTGCGTTATGTCAGCGTAAGCTTAAAGCCTGAACAGGCTGTGGCCTTTACAAAAGGAAAATTGGTGGCACAGTTTTTTTCTCAAATATCGGAAGATAGCAAGCTGTTAGCCGAAGCTAGTCTGTATTTGCCGTAAATACGCTTAGACTACCGTGCTGTTGTCAAGGCTAAGGCTAATCAATTTTTTGGGCTGCTGTCTCAGAAACGGTTGTATTTTTCTGGGTCTCATCAGTTCAGTTGCGCTGGCGCAAAATGACCAGGCCAATACATTAATTTTGGCAATAGAAATTGATCAATATAAAGTATCTGATTCGCTATTAGCTTATCAAGTCGATGGTCAACTGTTTTTACCTCTGTGTCAGTTGGCGAATGAATTGACCATCTTGTTGCAATGCGATCTTGCTAAACAATATGCCAGTGGTTTTATTTTGAAACCAGAGCGTGCTTTTGAGTTAAGCCTGACACAGAATCTGGCGCTACTAAATAACTGATGTTACGCAGGAGCACTGAAATCTGCTATTTTGTAACGATGAAAAAAGAAGACTTAGAACTGTATACAG
>JBIKXM010000169.1:0-3829 GCA_044355755.1 Burkholderiaceae bacterium
ATTTTCTAGCTCAGTACGCTTGGTCAAAGCAATTTTGCATGCGTGTTATGAAGTATTTGGTGAGAATATTTTATGTGGATTAACAAACAGAATAAAATACGCCCTCTTATACGAGAGCAGCTATGCATTTACTTTTTGAAGAAGGCTCCGATATCAAAGTAGCCACCTTACTTACCCAACAGGGGGAATCCTGGCAAGCGGAATTCCCAAATGGCAAACGAACAAAAATTAAAAATCGCCATGTGTTATTGCAGTTTGCGCAACCTGAGCCAGCGCAATTTTTGCAACAGGCTCAATCCTTAGCGCTGGAGATTGATTTATCTTTCTTATGGGAATGTGCGCCAATAGAGGAATTTCATTTTTCTGATTTGGCTCAGGAGTATTTTGGTGGCCAAGTTACGCTTGAGCAACAAGCTAGTCTTGCGCTCGCATTACATAATGCCCCGGTGTACTTTCGGCGCAAAAGCAGCGGACGTTTTCAGCGTGCGCCAGAAGAACAGTTACAGGCAGCTTTAGCGGCATTAGAGCGTAAAAAAGCACTGATTCAGTTGCAGCAAGAGTATGAGGCAATGCTCAAGCAAATGCAGCTACCTTCTGCATTTTGCGGTAAGGAACTGTCTTTACTGATTAAACCGGATAAAAATAGTGTCGAGTTTAAAGCGTTAGACGCTGCTGCCCGAGCAACGAATATGAGCCCGATGCAGTTATTGGTAAAAGTCGGTGGAATTAGTTCACCCTTAGCCCTGCATGAGAATTTATTTTTAGCCCAAGCCTTCCCTGACGGCCCTGGTTTTCCCGTCGTGGCCTTGCCAAAGTCTGAATATGACTTGCCTGTGGCAGCGGTTCATGCTTTTTCAATTGATGATGCAGAAACGACAGAAATTGATGATGCGATCTCAGTAACTCCGTTAACGCCAGGTGTTTGGCAGATTGGTATTCACATTGCGGCCCCTGGATTAGGTTTGGCTCGTGGAGATGCACTCGATAGTATTGCGCGAACTCGCTTGTCTACGGTGTATTGCCCCGGAGATAAAATTACTATGCTGCCTGAAGCAGTGATTGATATTTTCACTTTGAAAGAGGGCCATACTTGTCCTGCCTTATCTTTGTACTGTGTGGTCAATGAGTCGACTTGGGAGATTCAGCGTAGCGAAACCCGGATTGAAAAAGTCTTTATTGCTCATAATTTACGGCTTAATCAGTTAGATCAAGTTATCACTGAGGCCAATTTATCTAATCCAATGGCAGAGATTCCATGTAAAGATGCATTTCAAGTTTTATGGCCCTTCGTGAATCATTTGCATGAGCAGCGCCAAAAGGTGCGCCTTGAGTATGGTCTGAAGCCTGAAACAGCTGGACGCTGTGATTATAGCTATTACCTTGAAAAATCAGGGGGAGAGGAAGTTAAGGTCAATATTGTGCCGCGGATGCGTGGTACGCCACTTGATAAAATTGTTGCAGAATTGATGATTCTAGCTAACAGCACATGGGGCAAATTCCTGGCGGAAGCAGCTATTCCTGGAATTTATCGCGTTCAACGTGGCTGGGGGGCAACACGCACACGTATGCAAACCTATCCTGCGCCACATGAGGGTTTAGGCGTTGCGCAGTATGCTTGGAGTACTTCTCCACTACGTCGCTATGTAGATCTGGTCAATCAATGGCAAATTATCGGCCTCGTGCAGCATGGTATTGCTGCTAAAATGGCAGTGCCTTTCCCTCCGAAAGATATAGAGCTGGCGGTGATTGCTGCAGATTTTGATACAACTTACGCGGAATATGCACGCCATCAGCAACAGATGGAGCGTTATTGGTGTCTGCGCTGGTTACAGCAGGAGCATCGCCTGCAGGTATCAGCACAGGTGGTCAAGGAAAACATTGTGCGTTTAAATGAAATTCCCTTAACAATCACGTTACCGGCCAATCCGCAACAGCCTACTATGTCTCGTGGCGATTCGGTATTACTAGAAATTACGCATATTGATGAAGTGGCACTGACGGTCGAGGCACGTTTAGTGCAAACGATGCAGCAGACTGAGGTGCAACAGAGTTGTCAAGATGAAGAGCCACAATAATTTAAAAATTGTAATTGCCAATATGATCTGAGTGAAATGGAAATGTCTAGTCTATGAGCAAATTTAAGCGATTTTTTAGAAACTTGACTCATTCTTACGAATTTTCCTCTGATCATCCAAAGGGTTGGGCTCAGTTGACCGATTGGCTCCAGCAAATGGCTATTTTGTCCCCTGAAAATAAACCATTCAGGTTGGCTTTGTGTATATCGCTACTGATTCATGTGGCTATTTTATTAGTGCAGATTGCTCCTCCTAGTCTATTGGCGGTTCGGCAAGCTGATATTCCGCTTGAGGTTGAACTGGTGAACGCCCGTTCAACCCAACCCCCGCAAAAGGCAGAGGTTTTGGCACAAGCCAATTTAAACGGAGGGGGAGATCATGATCAAGGGCGTGCTACAACCCCTCTGCCAGCTACATTGGATAGCCAAGCCGGAGAGTTGATTAAGCACTTACAGAAGCGTGCGGCCGAATTAACGGAAGAGCAACAGCGTTTGTTAACGCAAAATGGCCTGTCCTATTTGCTCACTAAAAAGTATCAAGAGCAGTTGAATCCTAATGCAGCTTCAGTAAGCGGGAAAGATGCGCATAGCAGTGATTTGATACGGCAACGTTTAGAGGCTGTAATCGCGCGTGATCAACAGTTGATTGCGAAGCGGCCCCGGCGAGCACAAATTACGGCCAGTAGCGCCATGGGGGTGGATTTTGCGCAGTATTACGATAAAGTGAGGCGCAAGATCGAGCACTATGGCACACTTCATTTCCCTAATGCCGACGGCAAACCGTTGTATGGTTCGCTAGTGCTTACCTTGAGTATTCGTCAAGATGGTCGGTTAGGGTATGTTCGCGATGGCTACCAGATTACAGATGTTGTATTACAAAGGAGTTCGGGGAATCAGATGCTTGATCGCGAAGCTATAGCCATTGCACGTGCAGCTGCACCATTTGGCCCCTTTACGCCAGAAATGATAGCTCGTTATGAAATACTGGATATCATTTATACCTTTCAATTTACTCGAAGTGGTTTAGAAGCCAAGCCGCAAGCAAACATGTTATGACCGCAGCATTGATCTCAGCCTCACAGCCTGCTGTATATGCTGTTATGGGTAATCCTGTAACACATAGTCAGTCACCACTTATCCATAGTTTGTTTGCTGCGCAAACAGGAATTTTTCTACAGTACGAGAAACAATGTGTCGCCATCGATGGTTTTGCGCCAGCAGTATATGAATTTATGGCCGCGGGGGGGCGCGGTATGAATGTTACTGTGCCATTTAAATGTGAAGCTTATCTATTAGCACATCAGTTGACCGAACGGGCACGTTTAGCGGGTGCAGTCAATACATTGAAGTTTTCTGATAATCAGATTTATGCAGATAATACAGATGGTATTGGGTTAGTGGCTGATCTCACAAAAAATTTAAAGTATGTTTTGTCAGATAAAAAAATTCTGCTATTAGGTGCGGGCGGTGCCGCACGAGGTGTGTTACACGCATTACTTGAATGTGCGCCCGCAGCAATTTATGTCGCTAATCGTACCGGGAGTCGAGCACAAGCATTAGCGCAAGAGTTTATGCCACTGGCTCAGCATACTCATGTGGCGGGTGGCAGTATAGAGCAAGTGCATGGGCACTATGATTTGTTGCTTAATGCGAGTACCAGCAGTTTAAAAGATCAGGTGCCTGATTTACCTGCATCAAGTTGGACCTTTGAGTTGGTCTACGACATGATGTATGGTGCTAAACCAACGGCCTTGA
>JBIKXM010000170.1:0-3813 GCA_044355755.1 Burkholderiaceae bacterium
ACAGGAAATCAATCTCGCTATGAACCGTCTAAACAATCGACCCAGAAAAAGGCTTGCCTTTGCTACCCCTGCTCAAGTATTCTTATCCGCCGTTGCACTTCGTACTTGAATCTAAGAATAAAGATAGGATAAAAAATCAGAAATTCTCTGATAAGTTTAGTTTGCTACGCAAGAACCAAATTTTAACTAATTAAGAGCGGTATGCATATTTAGTCAAAACAATAAGGCTACTGATCCGTCAAACCACTGCGGCAAGATGGTGCATCTTATATCGCCTTATTTGCGTTTTACCAGCGGAATAAAAGGTTGATGATCAGGCCCAATATAGTTTGCACTTGGGCGAATAATTTTGCCATCGATACGCTGCTCCATCACATGCGCGCCCCAGCCACTGGTTCGAGCCATCACGAACAGCGGTGTAAACATCAGGCGGGGAATGCCCATTAAATGGTAGCTGACAGCCGAAAACCAATCCAGATTGGGGAACATATTTTTGCTGTCCCACATGACTTCTTCTAAGCGTTCAGCAATTGCAAAGAGTTTGGTGTCATTAAGCGTTTTGGCTAGCTTATATGCGACGTCTTTAATGACCTGATTACGTGGGTCAGACAGGGTGTATACGGGATGACCAAAACCGATAATGACTTCTTTCTGCGCAACACGCCGGCGAATATCTGCTTCAGCCTCATCTGGGCTATCGTAACGACGCTGAATGTCGAAAGCAACTTCATTGGCACCGCCATGTTTGGGGCCTTTCAAGGCGCCAATTGCGCCGGCAATTGCAGAGTACATATCGGAACCAGTCCCCGCAATCACACGCGCAGTAAACGTCGAAGCATTGAATTCATGCTCGGCATATAAAATAAGCGAAGTATGCATAGCCTGTACCCATAATTTATCCGGCTTGCGACCATGCAGTAGGTATAAAAAATGTGCGCCAATCGACTCTTCTTCTGTCTCTAAGCTAATCCTGCGGCCAGAATGGGAGTAGTGATACCAATAAAGTAGTATTGACCCGAATGCAGCCAGTAAACGCTCAGCAACTTCACGTCCTGTATCAATGCTATACGCATTTTTTTCTGGTAACCAAGCCGCAAGTACTGAAACGCCTATCCGCATCACATCCATCGGATGCGCGGTGCTTGGAATCTGCTCTAATACCAGCTTCACTGAAGCCGGTAAATCACGTAAGGCACTTAATTTTTTCTTATATGCAGTCAGCTCACTTGCCGTTGGCAAAGCACCATGAAGCAGTAGATAAGCAATTTCTTCAAACTCGCACTGACCCGCCAGATCAAGAATGTCATAGCCGCGATAATGTAAATCATTGCCAGTACGACCTACTGTGCAAATGTCGGTGTTACCTGCGATAACCCCGGATAAGGCAACCGATTTTTTGGGTTTAACCGCAACAGGTACGACGCTCATATTTTTCTCCTTATCTAAGACTGCTACACGAGACCGTTGCACAACTTGGTTGTGCTGGCAATTTTGCTGCTTTGGTTGGATGCGTTTCTAGAGGCTGTTGTGTGATCAGTACTTTCCTGTTTTTGTAGGTTTTTGAACCGAGGTTCACAGGGCCAGTTGATAATGCTGATTACGTTACTTTTGATCAAAGAGTTGGTCGAGCTTGCGCTCATACTGATGGTAATCAAGTAACTCGTACAATTCCGCGCGTGTTTGCATCATATGCACCACAGGTTTTTGTGTGCCATCCTGGCGAATCGTTTGATAAACCTTCAGTGCCGCTGCATTCATAGCGCGATAGGCTGAACAACAGTAAAGGGCGATATCTACATTGACGGATGCTAATTCTGCTAGTGTAAATAAGGGGGTGTGCCCAAACTCAGTAATATTGGCCAGAATAGGGACTTTAACTGCTTCTTTGAATTTTCGATACATCGAGAGTTCGGTCATGGCTTCCGGGAAAATCATATCTGCTCCCGCCTCTACATAGGCAATAGCCCGTGCAATGGCAGCCTCTAATCCTTCCGTAGCCAGTGCATCTGTACGTGCCATAATCACGAAGTCTGGGTCGACCTTTGCGTCAACTGCGGCTTTAATACGATCAACCATTTCTTGCTGAGTCACCGTTTCTTTCCCTGGGCGATGACCACAGCGCTTACTCGATACTTGATCCTCAATATGGACGGCTCCGGCACCCGCTTTGATAACCGAGCGAATCGTGCGTGCAATATTAAAGGCTCCCCCCCAGCCTGTATCGATGTCGACGAGTAGCGGCAGCATGGTTATATCCGTAATGCGGCGAATATCTGTCAGAACGTCTTCCATGGTACTGATACCTAAATCTGGCATACCCAGAGAGTTGGCTGCAACACCACCGCCAGACAGATAAAGTGCTTTATATCCAGTATGCTCTGCCATTCGGGCAGTATAAGCATTGATCGTGCCGACAACCTGCAAGGGCTTTTCATTCGCGAGAGCCGCCCGAAAACGTGCGCCGGCAGACATAAGAGAGGAGGGAGGTGCCATAAGGATTAAGTATTATCTGTGCTAATTTGGTGCCAGAGGGCACCGTTTTTAGTTTGCTTATCAATATGTGACAACATATTTTGATGTGCTGTGAGTTCTTCCGTCGTGGCATATTGAATCGGCAAATCGAATGTCGATAAATCGAGTTTGCTATGGTCCCGTCCTGCATGCTCTTGACCATCCAGGATATCGATCACGAGTGAGTTTTGCCCCCGGGTCATCGCTAGATAAACTTCAGCCAATAATTGTGCATCTAAGAGTGCGCCGTGTAAGGTTCTATGTTTATTGGAAACCTCCAAACGCTCGCAGAGCGCATCCAGCGAGTTACGTTTGCCCGGATACAATTTGCGTGCCTCAAGTAAGGTATCAATCACGACACTGGTTTGACTGCGAAAACTTGGTAAGGCTAGACGTAAAAATTCCGCATCCAGAAAATCTAAGTCGAATGTAGCATTATGAATAATCAGTTCAGACTGGCCGACAAACTGTCTGAATTGCTCGACGACTTCGGCAAACAACGGTTTATCTGCTAAAAACTCAGGGGTTAAACCGTGCACGGCAATAGCTCCGGCATCAATATTTCGTTCTGGGTTCAGGTAACAATGAAATTGTTCACCAGTGAGTCTACGATTCACGATTTCAATACAACCGATTTCAATAATACGATCACCATTATTGGGGTAGAGTCCTGTTGTTTCGGTATCTAAAACAATTTGTCGCATATTTTTCTCAATATTTTTTGATCTAAGACGAAGCTAAGCAAGCGTCATCATCTACCAGAGTTTAATAGTTCAGCCACACCGCGATTGGCTAACTGATCAGCGCGTTCATTACCTACATCGCCTTGATGTCCTCTGACCCAATGCCAATGAATTTCGTGACACTGGGCTAGGGCATCCATTTGCTGCCACAAGTCGCTGTTCTTCACCGGTTGTTTAGCTGCTGTAAGCCAACGTCGAGTTTTCCAGCCAGCGAGCCATTCTGTCATGCCTTTCATCACATACTGTGAATCCGTATAAAGATGGACACGACACGGCCGTTTCAATGATTTTAAAGCCTCAATCACAGCCAACATCTCCATGCGGTTATTCGTTGTATTCGTTTGGCTACCAAATAATTCTTTTTCTTGATTTTGCCATATCAATAAAGCGCCCCATCCGCCAGGGCCAGGATTACCCTTGCAGGCGCCATCGCTATAAATGGTGACTTCTTGCATAGTTTTATTTAATTACATTACTAGGGTCTGTTGACGTTTCACATAGGTAACCATAAGAGTACACATGCCATAGCAACGGTACTCTGATAATTTCGCTTCAATTT
>JBIKXM010000171.1:0-3798 GCA_044355755.1 Burkholderiaceae bacterium
TGTCTTTTAAACTGCTCGGGTACATCTTGTCCTTCTCTCACTTCTCTTTTCAACCGCTTGATTCTCTCATACAACTTTTTTCAAGACGGGTTCTAATATATAGCTGGCGGATAGGCAATCTTTTTAACTTCTCAACGGCACCCTTTTCTTTATCCACTACCGTATTAATTGTTCGAATCTTTTTGTAAGCCTGAGCAAACAATACTTGAACATCGACATATTCTGAGGGTCTTGGCACCCAAGGTTGATAAATACATTCAGCTTGCTGCACATTTTCATACTTAATCGCCCGCTCCAAGGGCTGCTGAGTCTGGTTCAGGGATTTTTCAGAATGATCTAATACAGCATCTTCTGTGAAAGAAAGGCATTCCTTTTCTCCCTCGCTCAAATTTTGCCCAATCATCTTTACCCTAAGAAATAAGATTCCTCTATTTTCATCTTGCAGCAAACCGACACTACTCCTCAAGCTGATTTGCAAATTACTAGCTAATAAGCTCTGCTGACATTCCTGTAAGCTCATTCAATATCAATTGCTACCGCCTACGTAAAATCTGAGACCATCGAAATGCCTACTGTATTTATATAGAGCGCATGTGTAAAATATATTGCCGTTGAAGGTACAGCCTAACTCACGATTTTTTGAAAGACTTTATACTATCTTGCTATCTATTCAAGTCGAGCAAGTATATACAATTATTCTCTAGCGGGAACCTTGCTAGCAAAAATCATGACTTCTGTTGAGCACCCTTGTGCACTCACGAAACTACTCCAGCCACAACACGTTCATGGTACAAACAAAACATATCATCAACAGCGCCAAAACCGAGCGGCTGACCATGCTCTAAGAGTAATACTTTATTACAAAATTTCCGGATAATATCTTCGCTATGTGAAGCCAATACCAAAATTTTGCTACGGCTCATAAAGTCTTTCAACCGTTTCTCGGCTTTATCTATAAATGCTGTATCGCCTGTACCAATAATTTCATCCATCAGCACAACATCCGCATCCATTGCAGTTATTGTAGAAAAAGCTAGACGAGTAGCCATACCTGAAGAATAAATTCTCACAGGCATATCCAAATATCCACCTAACTCAGTAAATAGAGCAATATCATCTATTTTCTGTTTAATTTCTTGTTTTTTCATACCCAGTAATAAACCGCGCATAATAATATTTTCGAAACCAGTGGCCTCAGGCTCCATACCCAACGACAAATTAAGCGTGGATACGATGCGCCCGGTTATAGATAACTTGCCGGAAGTCGGCTGATAGATACCCGCCAACACTTTAAGCAAAGTTGATTTTCCGGCACCATTATGGCCAATCAGACCAAGACGGTCTCCTTCTTCCAACATAAAACTCACTTTACGTAGCGCACTTACTACAGGAATACCATCTCCTGAAGAAATTAATCCACCTGTCGCCGCCCTTAACAAACGATTTTTAAGAGAGCGAGGCGCAACGCCTGATATCACCGGATAGTCTAAGCAAACATTATCTGCATCAATAATAACGCTCATATCAAACCCAAAATGGAATACGGCTTGCTTTAGCTTTGTATACAACCACAGCGGCACCCGAAAAAACTAACAAAGCACCAACTACAATAGCCCATGATATTAGGTTAGGAGCATTACCCAGCATTGGCGAACGTAACAAGTCCAGATAGTACGCAAAAGGGTTCACTTGCATCACCCAACTATCTGCTGCAAGCAATTTAGGAAACCAAGTAATCGGCGTAATAAAGAATAACACTTGAATCATGCTTTGGATAATGGGCTGCACATCACGAAAACGTAATCCGAATAAACTAAGTGCTACACCTAGCGCCATAAGATTTAGCAATACCAATAACAAGGCAGGAATGACCAACAAACAAACCCATCCTGGATTGATTCCAAAGTACAAGTAAATACCTATGAAAATCAGTGCATTATGTAAAAAAATAATGATATGACGCGTAACCATCCGCAATAAAATCGCACAGGGATTAATTTTACTGTCTTTGATATATGCAGCGTTATCAACAAACACATTCGGGAACTCACCTAATATGCCCGACATTAGCCCCCAAAACACAAAACCAACTGATAGAAAAGGTAGATATTCGGCGACGTCAGTTTTGAACAGTTGACCATAAACCACCGCAAGCGATAAACAAAAAACCGTCATACTTAGGGTTATCCAAAATGGCCCTACTTTTGAACGACGATAGCGCAAACGAATATCTTGGCAGGCAAAATATAGCCAAGTATCATGTGAACATAAAGCAGTAAAAAAATCTTTTTGTAACGACATATCTTTACCACTTCATATACAAAATTTGGAAAAATATCATTAACAGTACCCAAGGATTACGCGCTTAAAGACAAACCGCATCGTAAGCATCGTAAAATTCTCAACCGCAGAGCGGCGTGAGTTTAACATTAATTAGAGCCTTCCTTTAATCAATTTTTCTCTATTACTCCTATCCTAAACTGTTTTTTATTAATAACCATTTCCTGTAACATGCCCGAACTCCCCGAAGTTGAAGTCACCCGCCTAGGGCTGCATCCTCATATTATTGATAAAAAAATCACTGGCATTACGATACGCCAACCAAAATTGCGCTGGCCTGTGCCAGAGAGTCTCAACACTCTTTTAGAGAACACTTTCATTACACGCACGCAACGACGTGGTAAATATTTGTTACTTGAAATTTCAAAAAATAAAAACCAAATACTGGGAGAATCGTGCGTAACTTTGACGAGCGACGTACCAAAGACAAGGCGTACAACGCGGCAAAAGCCAAACGCGCGACTAGCAGATAAGCATCCTGAGTACCGCGTAACAGAGGATTTAGGTCGAGCAGTAGATTGTGCAGAAGTCTTCGGATGGTTAATCTTCCATTTAGGCATGAGTGGTACGTTGCGCTTGATCGACACCGACGAACCCGCCTCCATACATGACCATATCGATCTACACTTAGGTGAGAAAAGTATTCGCTTACGTGACCCACGCCGCTTTGGCGCACTTCTCTGGCATCCGGCAGAACAGGGTTGTATCGAGCAATATCGCTTACTCGCGTCACTTGGGGTTGAGCCGCTTACAGAAAGTTTTAATGGCATAACGGGTGCGCAATATTTATATCAGCACACACGAACACGACAACAAGCTATCAAGCAAGTCTTGCTAGCGGGGCAGATTGTCGTCGGTGTCGGCAATATTTATGCTAGTGAAGCGTTGTTTCATGCACGCATTCACCCTAAAACACCGGCTAACAAAATTGGTTTGAAACGATATGTACGCCTTGTTGCTGCCATTCGCCAAACATTGCAGGCAGCGATTGACAAAGGTGGCAGCAGTCTACGTGACTTTGTTGCCAGTGACGGTAGTCATGGTTACTTTCAGTTGGACTATATGGTTTATGGCAAAACCAATCAACCTTGCCGCGTTTGCAATACACCGATTCGACAATGTCTCATGGGCCAACGTTCTACTTTTTTCTGCCCGAGGTGCCAGCGTGCTTGATTTCGCAACAAGATTAATTACTTGGCAAAAAAAATATGGGCGCCATCAATTACCCTGGCAACAGACTAGAAACGCTTATCATATCTGGCTCTCAGAAATAATGTTGCAGCAAACACAGGTAAATACGGTCATAGACTACTATCAGCGCTTTTTAGAAAAATTTCCGACGGTAGAAAAATTAGCGCATGCTTCTTTAGATGATGTGATGTCAATGTGGGCTGGACTCGGTTATTACAGTCGTGCACGTAATCTCCATCGCTGCGCCCAGGAGGTGGTCATGCACCA
>JBIKXM010000172.1:0-3794 GCA_044355755.1 Burkholderiaceae bacterium
TATGATCTGCAAAGCCATATTGCGGGAATTCATCATGTAGCTGTAACAGCAGTTGATCTCGATATACCTTCGCCAGAATCGAGGCCGCTGAAATAGCCGCCACTTTACTGTCTCCACCAATAATTGCCTGAGCTGGCATAGCTAAAGTCGGACAACGATTGCCATCGATTAATGCCATTTCAGGACGCACAGCCAGCCCGGCAACAGCACGTTGCATGGCTAACATGGTAGCTTGCAAAATATTCAGCCGATCAATTTCTTCCACGCTGGCGCTGGCAATATGCCAAGCTTGGGCATATTGGCAAATCTGCGTATATAGTTTGTCGCGAGATTTGGCACTCAATTTTTTTGAATCAGCTAACCCCGCAATCGGGAATTGTGGGTCTAGAATCACTGCTGCCGCCACAACCGGTCCAGCCAATGGGCCACGCCCAGCTTCATCGACGCCACAATATAAACAATCAGGTAATTTAAATGCGTCCATGCTCAGTTAACACATCCACAACCACTTGCGCGGCAAGATTGTTGGTATCCCGTTGTAACGAGAGATGAATATCATGAAATATTTCCTTTAATTGTCTATGCTGTTCGCCATCATTTAATAAGCGTAATACCTCGGTTGCCAATCCTTGTGGCGTCGCCGCATCTTGGAGTAACTCCGGCACGACAAAGCGCCCCGCCAAAATATTGGGAAGCCCAATATACGGCAGATATCCTTGACGTCTCATAATTTGTGCCGTCAGCCAGGGAACTTTATAAGCAATCACCATCGGTTTCTTATGCAAGGCCACCTCTAATGTTGCTGTGCCACTGGCCAACAGTACCGTATCCGCCGCCGCCATAGCTGTATGCGCTTGCCCCTGGAGCAAATCGATCTCAAGCTCGGGATAAGGCGCACAGCACGCGCGTACGACATCGAGCAAGCCCCTCGTTGCAATCGGCAGTACAAATCGCATCTTAGGTTCGGCTTGTTTCAGTAAACGCATCGCGCCACAGAAAACCGGCAACAGTGTGCGTATTTCAGATAGACGGCTACCCGGTAACACCGCTACGACAGGCATATTATCGGCTAACCCGAGCTGCTGGCGTGCTGCAAGTTGGTCTATCGTCAGTGGAATTTGTTGCGCCAGTGGATGCCCAACATAAGTTGCTGGAATATTAGCCTTGTCATAAATCGCTTTTTCAAATGGGAAAATACACAGCATGTGATTTACTGCACGTGCAATTTTCTTAATCCGATTCGCACGCCATGCCCAAATAGAAGGACTTACGAAATGAATCACAGGGATACCCGCACGCTTCAAATCACATTCCAAACCCAAGTTGAAATCCGGTGCATCAATACCAATAAAGCCTAACGGTGGATGAGCTAATAATTGATGCCGCAATTGACGACGAATCGCAAGAATTTCACGAATATGTTTGAGTGCCTCAACGTAACCTCTTACGGCCAGTTTTTCAATCGGCCAATGGGCGGTAAAACCTTGCTGCACCATCTGCGCTCCGCCAATGCCATAGGTCGAGACAGCTAGTTTTGAGTGCAGCGCTTGGAGTAAAAACGACCCCAGCAAATCACCAGAGGGTTCGCCCGCAACCAGTGCTAGCGACAAATCCCCGTCTTTGTTTAAAAATGGATTCATATTACGGTCTTAAGAGCCTGTTCTTGGTCGGTAGTGCGCCGCCAAAATTAAATATATCGCCCACAGGACAAGATCGCTTACAGCCCCCCCTGCACCCGCGCCACACCGATCTTACTAGCCAGCAATAGGGATAAGCAAGCGCGGCAGAGGCACGCTGCGCCACGTCAAACAAGCCCCGCAGCAGCACTAACGGATAACGCCTCGCTCTGAACTGCTGACAAAGTCAATCAATATCTTTAATTGTGTATGTGCCTGGGCGGGCTGTTCGGATAATAAATCTTGCAAGGCTTGTTTGGCTTGCTCCAAAGCAAAGCCGGATTTATACAATAGCCGATACGCTTTCTTCAGCGCCTGCATAGTAGCCGGCTCAAACCCCCTCCGCTTCAGACCTTCTGCATTCACGCCATAAGGAACCGCTTTATTGCCGGCCGCAATCACAAAGGGAGGAATATCCTGCACCAGTGCTGAGGCGCCGCCCAGCATAGCATGTGCGCCGATACGGACAAATTGATGTACCCCTGACATACCACCTAAAATGGCCCAATCGCCGACCTGCACATGTCCGGCAACTTGTGCGTTACTAGCAAAAATAGTGTGGTTTCCAATTTGGCAATCATGGGCAATATGGACATACGCCATAATCCAATTATCGTTACCGATACGCGTCACACCTTGATCCTGAATCGTACCGGTATGAATCGTCGTGAACTCACGAATAGTATTGCGCTCACCAATTTCTAATCGCGTTGGCTCATCCTGATATTTCATGTCTTGCGGTGGCCCACCCAGCGCAGCAAAAGAAGCGATACTATTATCGCGACCTATCGTGGTATGGCCTTTAATCTCGCTATGTGCCCCAATCGTGGTTCCGGCACCGATTTTCACATTCGCCCCAATAATTGCATAAGGACCAACCGTGACATCGGTATCCAGTTCGGCACCAGGCTCAATAATCGCTGTCGGGTGTATAAGAGAAGTCATTTTATTAAGCCATCTCTTTCAGCGTGCACATCAAATCGGCTTCGGTCACCACAACATCGTTAACCGTTGCATGGGTTTTAAATTTCCAAATACCACGTACACAGCGCTCGACTTGTGCATGCAAATGCAGCTGGTCGCCTGGCATGACTGGTTTTTTAAAACGCGCACCATCGATACCGACAAAGTAATACAAAGAATTATTGACATCGGCTTCAGTCATCTCGGAAAAAGTCAGTAAAGCAGCCGTTTGTGCTAATGCTTCTAAAATCAAAACACCGGGCATGATAGGGTGATGGGGAAAATGCCCAGAAAAAAATGGCTCATTGATAGATACATTTTTCAACGCTGTGATACGCTGTCTCGGTTCAAAATCCAATACACGATCCACTAATAACATCGGATAACGATGCGGTAAAAGTTTTAATATCTGATGAATGTCTAACACAGGTTTTGTCATTTGATTAATTCGTAAAAGTAGCAATTCTTAAGGCTCATGCAAGTCTGTACTAGTTGCAGTATCGCCCCTTACCATCCTTACTGGATGGTACTATCTTGATCAGCCTGCTGTACTGGCACAGTTTTGCCCAGCTCTCGCTCTAACTGTCGCACGCGCATACGCATTTTGTGTAACTGTCGTATCACCGCAGCATTTTTTTCCCATTCATGATGCGGCATAAACGGAAAGACCGAGGTAAATTGGCCGGCTTGCTGAATCGATTTAGTGATGGAGGTACCACCAGAAATAGTGACTTTATCCGCTATCGTCAGATGTCCCGCGAGATTCGCGGCCCCCCCAATGATGCAATACCGACCGATTTTAGTACTGCCCGCAATCGCTGCCCTTCCGGCAATCACGGTAAATGCGCCAATGTGCACATTATGGGCAATTTGAATTTGGTTATCCAATTTACAGCCCTGCTCAATCACCGTATCTGCCATCGCGCCACGATCAATGGTGGTATTCGCACCGATTTCTACTGCTTCACCAATCATGACCGTACCGGTCTGTGGGATTTTGAGCCAACTGCCGCCATCTGCACCAAAATCCGGCGCAAAACCAAATCCGTCTGCACCGATCACCGCACCGCTGTGGATGATACAACGTGCCCCAATGGTAGACCCATGGTATATCGAAACCTGTGGGTAAACTAACGTATCGTCGCCGATCACCAC
>JBIKXM010000173.1:0-3784 GCA_044355755.1 Burkholderiaceae bacterium
CAGTTATTTAATATAAGGATGCCGATAATCGTTTTATCATGGTGTGGAAATAGTCTTAAGATAGCTAAACCACGACATAATTTTGCAATCGCAGCCAATCTTTTCACTTCAGTTGCGCCATTTATTTCATTGTGATAGCGCTTGATCAGTGTATCAACCGAATTTTCTAAGAGTTGTATCGATAATTTCTTTTTGAGGACTAAAGTCGCAACTTTGCCATGATTATCGGCAATCGGTTCTCCGTGACTATCTAATCTGTAGTCGACCAATTCAAAGAGAGGGCGTTTATCTAACTTTATTTCAGTTAATAATTCTTTTATCCCTAAAGCACTTGCATTTCCATTTCTCGTGCCTAATGAATTCTCTATAATTAGCGTATGTTGACTATCTTTGATATGAAAACCTTTTCTTAAAAAGGCAGAATCATCATTGATGCCTAATCCTAGTTGACATAAGTTTTCATCCAACACATTGCGAAATACACCCTTTTTAGAAACATTATTAACCACCGTACGGTAAAGCTCTTGCATGTAGTGTACAGAGAGACGCATCGGTGTCTCTCGAAGCATCTTTTCATAGGCATCCAGCATTCCTGCCATATAACCTACTTCGTTAACTTTAATATGCAACCCGACTGCAAATTGCTTATTATCAACGACTAAGCGTAACAATTGATCGTCTTTTAAATTATTAAATCGAGGTAGTGTTTTTAAAGTATCGGCAAAAGATTGCAATGCTAATTCTTTATACGTCATATCTATCAAGACTGACACCAAAGTCTCGTACATAACAGACGTGTAGTTTCTGAAATTAAACTTTTTATTCACTGCTATTAGCATCAGTTCTTTAATGGCTTTTAATCTAGAGAGAGCCGGATCAGCTTGTATACGTTGCTGCACCATTTTCTCTAACTCCAGCGTAACAAATTTCCACTTATTTTGTTCCGATGAGTAACCTTGTATCACTTGTTCAAAGCGAGCAAATAATTGCTCTAACGTCGGACTAGTGAAGGGTCTAGCTTGCTCAATACCATCACGGTACATACTATATTTTTTAAAGTAGTCGATCGTACCGAGCCAAGCAGTGTTGTGTGCTTTTTCAATCCCTGGCCACATCGGTGTAGCACGATAGTACTCAATAAATCGCTCATAATCAGAAACAAAAACTCCATTACGCTTCACTGATTCACGTGTCGCCTTAAACGATGAGTTGAAATTAAGTCTTGTATATTTTCGTTGCGCCGGAAGTGACTCACGGTAGTTAGCCATTAATAAAGCTTCATGAATAGAATGACCACCATCGAGTACCAGAAACATCAGCAATCCAAGGAATGCTGCTGCATTATCAATCTCATAGCCCAAATCTGTTTGTAGATGAGTAAGTGTTCCCAAAAAAATATTAGTTGTACCGGAGATCCCAGTGATATTTGGAAGACCATATTGAAGTGCGTTATTCACCGCATCAGGCGTATTGGTTGAACCAATATTAATAAGCTGACTTGCACCAGGTCGATGAATCGAACCATCTTCCAACGGGGGAACGGCTGGTGGTTGATATATGTTAGTAATACCGAGAATAGGTTTAAATACCTCCTGGTCTATTGATGATTTTGAAAGTAATGGTCTAATTAATGTACCTGTTGTCGCATTGAACTTAGTCTTATGTACATCGTTATAAATATGCTGGGTTGTTCGTACCCACTGTACATCATCTAAGTTAAGTAAATGTGCGAATCTATGTCTTGCAATATAAAGATGTTGGGCTAGATAGGCAATCGCTATCACGTGATAGCCATCCTTGATCGGTGCTTTAAGAAAGCCTCGAAGTAAAGTAAGTTTATCGGTATTGCTAATATTTTTCTAGCTCTGGAACCTTACCAAACCATGGCCTTTGATGCTTTTCGATACTCGTTTCTAGAAGATCAATCAGTTTATTTGTAACAATATCTAACGGCAGTTCGTTAAACATTTCCTCCAAACCTAGTGCGACAGAATACATTGCATTAAGGATTTGCGGTGGGGGCTCTTTTACTAAGCCATACATCAAATTTGTTTCAAACACCGTACCATAGAAATTATCATTCAGGCGTGTTTGATATTTTTCAAATACATCAGTACGAGGTAATTGTATAAATAAGCTTTGTTTGCCATCCGCTCGATATGCAAAATCACCAAGCTCTTTCAAATTTACTTTATAGAGTTCCGCACTGTCTTTCTTAAGCGAATTAGAAACTGCTTCTACACCTAGATTATGTGTTAACCAATTTGTTTTTTGTTTTCTCAAAATCCCTCTGACTGTCTCCAGTTGCCAATCAAGTAGCAACTTTTGGGTTGCCTCTTGAGTAGATAATTCATCTTTACCTTGAAATTGACGATAGCTGGCTTCTAATACAGTTAACTCACTTTGCAGTTTAGTGATCCAGTGCATCACTATCTCAGTGGGCATACGCGGTACAAAGGTTGATAAATCATCAACTCTAACGGGTGGTATTTTTTTATGAATTAAGCTGATTGCGCCACTCAATTCAGCTTCAGAAATAGCGGTGACTGGCTTCCCATTACTATCTATAAAAAGACTTTGAGGAATATTTGGAATAGTTGATAAGTAAGCTTGTGTTGCGCGCCATCTGCGCTCCCTGACATTACCAGGTAGTTTGTTATATTCAGCTTGCGTTAGTAAATCAAATTTAGGAGGAGAAACAGTGTCGTTTATTAGAATGAATTTTTTTTATCTTTTTTCGAGGATTGAGGCATAAATCTTAACTTGGAAATTAATCATGTATCGCCCCAATATACTGATAGGGGCTATAAAGTTCCCACTTTATTGTTATAGATTTTATATGCTTATGCCTTGCACGGCATCTAGAATTTGTTTAACGTGCCCCTCAACTTTTATGCCACGCCAAAGATACCTGAGTATGCCTTGCGCATCGATCAAAAAAGTACTCCTTTCGATACTGCGCACTTCTTTACCATACATCTTTTTATTTTTGATGACATCGAATAATGTACATATTTTTTCATCCGTATCGCTAATAAGCTCAAAAGGGAGGGCGAATTTTTTTTTAAAATTTTCATGTGCTTTGATCGTATCACGTGAAATACCGACAAGTACGACCTGCTTGGCTTGAAATGCTTCATAGTGCTCACGGAATGCTAATGCTTCGAGGGTACATCCTGGCGTATTATCCTTGGGATAAAAAAACAGCACGACAGGGTAGCCACGCATTTGCTCCATTGAAAAGATTAAATCACTGGTAGCTTGCCCTTGAAAGTCAGGGACTAACTGGTTTAATGTAATAGACATATTAAGGCCTGAATATAGATTAGATTAAGATTAGACAGAACTCTCCTGCTATGCTGTATTTCACTGCTGTTAAACAGCATTTTTATAGTATTTTTTGCGCAAGCATTGCACCATCACGTCCGGGTACAGCCCCCCAATCCAATGGACTGGTTGGCAATTCATGTAATTGATTTGTTTGTACTAGATGTGTATAAAATTCGGCCATTGAAATAAGCTGGTGCCCTTGTGCATGCCAGCCTATCAATAGTTTTTTAAAAACTTCGAGCAACTGCTGACCTTCCAGTTCTGCATGCAGCGTAAAAACTTCATCTTGCTCGGTAGATGCTGTCCTTTGTAATAAATGGTCTGCCACATTTGCTTGTGTAATATCTGCCGTACCAATTAGCTCATCAAGTGTTGGTAATGTGGTTGGCATTTGGATATGACTAAGCGGCTGTTGCTCCAAAACAAGACGATAAGGTGACACACCACGTCCATC
>JBIKXM010000174.1:0-3772 GCA_044355755.1 Burkholderiaceae bacterium
TGTTATTGGTGATAGCCAAGCAGATGGTAAAAATGTAAAACGCGTCATCATGTGCTCAGGCAAAGTTTATTACGATTTGGTGAATTATCGTAAAGAGCATGCGCTGAAAAATGCTGCCATTATTCGGATTGAGCAGTTATATCCCTTTCCACATAAGGCATTAGCCGCTGAGTTGAAGAAATATCCAGAATTAACAGAAATCGTTTGGTGTCAAGACGAGCCACAAAACCAAGGATACTGGAACTTTATTCAACACTATCTGATGGAAAACATGGTTCCAGGGCAAAAACTAGCCTATGCGGGACGTCCAATTTCAGCTTCGCCTGCAGTCGGTTATACCGCCGTACACAATGAACAGCAAAAAGCCTTACTCGAAGCTGCATTTGGCAAGCTTAAGGGTTTTCTACTCAATAAATAATTCTTTATGCATTTTTTAAGGATATAACTATGGCTATCATAGACGTAAAAGTTCCTCAGCTATCCGAATCGGTAAGCGAAGCAACGCTATTAAATTGGAAAAAACAAGCAGGTGAAGCGGTTGCGCAAGACGAAATATTGATCGAAATTGAAACGGATAAGGTTGTGTTAGAGGTGCCCGCCCCAGCTGGGGGTGTACTAGCAGAAATATTAATTGCAGATGGTGGTACAGTGGCGGCACAACAAACGATCGCGCGTATTAATACAGAAGCGCAAGCCAATGCTGCAACAACGCCAACTAAAGCTGCCGAAACTGTGCCAGTCGCCTCTGTTGAGACTGCGCAAAATGCGGCGCAGGCTGAAAAAATCGCTATGCCTTCTGCAGCAAAATTGTTAGCCGAAAGCAAGTTAAGTATAGAACAGGTGTCTGGTACAGGGCGTGGTGAGCGTGTTACTAAGGGTGATGTATTAGCTGCGTTAGATAAGCCGCAACCAGCAGTTGCTACAGCCGCACCCAAAAATATACAGTCCATGGCAAGCTCAATCGATGCCGTTGGTTTAAGCACGAATCGCCCCGAACAACGTGTCCCAATGACGCGCTTGCGTGCGCGTATTGCTGAACGCTTGCTGCAATCGCAAGCTACTAATGCTATCTTGACAACGTTCAACGAAGTCAATATGCAGCCTGTCATGGATCTGCGTAACCGTTACAAAGACAAATTTGAAAAAGAGCATGGCGTTAAATTAGGCTTCATGTCTTTTTTTGTCAAAGCGGCTGTACATGCCTTACGTAAATATCCCATTATCAATGCTTCGGTGGATGGCAATGATATTGTCTATCATGGTTACTTTGATATTGGTATTGCCGTTGGTTCGCCACGAGGTTTGGTAGTTCCGATTTTGCGTGACGTTGATCAAATGAGTATTGCGGATATCGAACGCAAGATCGCTGAATTTGGCGCTAAAGCAAAAGATGGCAAACTTTCATTAGAGGAGCTGACTGGCGGTACTTTTTCAATTTCCAATGGGGGTGTATTTGGTTCGATGTTATCAACACCGATTATCAATCCACCTCAGTCTGCTATTCTCGGCGTACATGCTACTAAAGAGCGCCCCGTGGTTGAGAATGGTCAAATAGTCATACGTCCAATCAATTATTTAGCGCTCTCCTATGATCATCGTATTATCGATGGACGCGAAGCTGTGTTGAGTTTAGTCACGATGAAAGAAGCTCTAGAAGACCCAGCACGTTTATTGTTAGATATATAAATTCTGGGAGCAAACTATGCCAAAAAAATTTGATGTTGTTGTGATTGGAGCCGGACCAGGTGGCTATATTGCGGCCATCCGTGCGGCCCAGCTGGGTCTGTCAGTAGCCTGTTGTGAGGGAAATGCTTATGATGATCCTAAAGGTGAGCCACGACTAGGGGGGACTTGCCTGAATGTTGGCTGTATCCCTTCAAAAGCATTATTGGCTTCTTCTGAAGAGTACGAGAAGGCGGCGCATCATTTGTCAGAACATGGCATTTTGGCGAAGGACGTTACGCTAGATATCAATAAGATGCTAGCGCGTAAAGACGCCATCGTGACCAAAATGACTGCAGGTATTCAATTTTTATTTCGTAAAAACAAGGTCACCTTCTTACGTGGTCATGGTAGCTTTCTTGCCAAAGACCAAGCAGGTTATCTGCTACAAATTAAGAGTGCTGAGAGCGAAGAAAAAGTAGTCGCTAAGTCCGTGATTATCGCGACTGGCTCTAAAGCACGGCATTTGCCGAATATTCCGGTTGACAATCATCTGATTTGCGATAACGAGGGAGCGCTTAAGTTTCCTGCAGTGCCAAAGAAGTTAGGTGTAATTGGAGCCGGAGTGATTGGTTTGGAGTTGGGCTCTGTCTGGCGTCGCTTAGGTGCTCAGGTAACTATTTTGGAAGCCATGCCAAGCTTTCTAGGCGCATGTGATGAAGCGATTGCCAAAGAGGCCGCCAAGCTTTTCACTAAGCAAGGTTTGGAAATACATTTAGGTGTCAAAATTGGGGAAATTAAATCCACTAAATCAAAAGTTACGGTTGCCTATACCGATGCTAAGGGAGATACACAAGATCTGATTTGTGACAAGCTGATCGTTTCAATTGGGCGTGTGCCTAATACCGATGGTTTAAATCTTGCGGCTATTGGTTTGACGCCTGATGAGCGAGGTTTTATTCCTGTTGATCAGCATTGTGCGACCACAGTGCCTGGTATTTATGCAATTGGTGATGTCGTGCGTGGCCCTATGTTGGCGCATAAAGCAGAGGATGAGGGTGTCAATGTTGCGGAGCGTATCGCTGGTCAACAACCGCATATTGATTACAACTGTATCCCTTGGGTTATCTACACGTCGCCAGAAATTGCCTGGGTGGGGAAAACCGAGCAACAGCTTAAAGCAGAAGGGCGTGCTTACAAACCAGGGCAGTTTCCCTTTATGGCTAATGGCCGTGCTTTAGGTATAGGCAATGCGGATGGTTTCATCAAAATTTTGGCAGATGCGAAAACTGATGAAATTTTAGGGGTACATATTATAGGTGCCAATGCTTCAGATTTAATTGCTGAAGCTGCATTAGCAATGGAATTTAAAGCTGCGGCTGAAGATATTGCGCGTACCTGTCATCCTCATCCTAGCTTGTCTGAAGTGATGCGCGAAGCCGCTCTAGCAACAGATAAGCGAGCTTTGAATATGTAAAAGCCTGGATTTAATCTATTGTGTCGCCTATATTTTTCTGATGTACGGTAGTCTCAGAGTAATATAGGTGGCCTTACCTGTTTCTCCATACTTGTGGCACAATTTGTCCCTCTTTGGGTTCTTAGCTCAGTTGGTAGAGCAGCGGACTCTTAATCCGTAGGTCGAGGGTTCGAGCCCCTCAGAACCCACCAATCATATCAAGCACTTACAGCTATGTAGAGAAAAGTGTTTGTTCTACAAAAAGCCATTTGTTCTACAAAATTTATTTTGTGGGCATCACTTTCTTACCACGGCGATGTCTCACATAGTGACGCGTCATAGTTTCGTTAGCATGGCCTAACTGGTTTTTAGCTGCTTCCATTCCTGCACTTTCCTCTTTATCTGTCCCTGCTTTTGCTCTCAAATCCCGAAATTGAAAAAGTGATTTATCGATACCAGCAGATTCTCTTGCTTTGTCAAATCGTGAACGTAAAGCAAAGGCGCTGAGGGGTTTTCCTGATTCATCAATAATTAACTGCGTTGAGTGAATTTTGCAGCTATAGCTGGGGTGTCATAAAATGACTAACACAAAAAGGAGCGTAAGAGTTCATCCACATCACATCGATATTTTTTTCGTAAGGCTTTCGCGTGAGC
>JBIKXM010000175.1:0-3767 GCA_044355755.1 Burkholderiaceae bacterium
GATCCACAGGGGCAAAAACGGATTCAGTTAACCTGTGACATGCTCGGTGGTATCTGTGGTCAGGAAAGAATCGGTCGCTCGTCATCCTTATCCCCCACTCGAAGCTATCAAGTGCCTGGAATAGAGTTTAAGTAGGCTCTTAGTAAAGAACATCCGCATCAATTTTTGTCACTGTTTGATGTAGAGGCTATAGCAGCGATGATTGTTGATGAAGTTAAAAAAAGGGCCCTGAATTTACTTTTGTCAGGGCCCTTAAGCCACATCGATTTTCGATGGGCACCCGCTCAGGGAGGAAAAGCGGGGTAGACAATAACGAAATTCGTCGCCTACGGCTGAAATGATAACCTAAAATTAACTAAAAAAATGGATAAATTGCTTTAAATAATCATTTGATATAGATTTCCGTGGTTTTTTGTTTACTTTTTAAATATTTTCTTTTCCTGCGCATTTAAGAAATTCGTTTCACTTGGGAAAGTCAAGATGACAAATGTTAGGTTTGCACCAAGCGACGGTTGCGTGCAACATTAAATAGGATCCCTAGACCTAATCCCTGGGTCACAATGGTGGTGCCACCGTAACTGAATAAGGGGAGCGGTACGCCTACAACCGGCAGTAATCCGCTGACCATGGCCATATTAACGAAACCATAAGTAAAAAACATCAGCGTAATCGCGCCAGCCAATAATCGATCAAATAAGGTAGCGGCTTGCAGGGCTATGGTTAAGCCTCTAAAAATAAGCGCTATAAAGAGGATGAGTAATATTACATTGCCGATAAGCCCGAATTCTTCAGCATAAACTGCGAAAATGAAATCGGTGTGTTTTTCTGGGATAAATTCGAGATGGCTTTGTGTGCCTTTGAGCCACCCTTTGCCAAATAGACCGCCAGAACCTATGGCAATCACGGATTGAATGGTATGAAAGCCCTTACCTAGGGGATCAGTCGTCGGGTCAAGCAAGGTACAAATACGATGTTTTTGGTAGTCATGTAAAAATAACCAATCTCCTGGCGCGGCACATATCGAACTACCGAAGATCAATAGTAAGATGATGCCAACTATGCCGATCGTTAGAATGGGCACGATAATGCGCCAAGATAAGCCGGCAAAGAAAATAACATAGATACCCGAAGCCAGGACAAGTAATGCGGTTCCCAAATCAGGTTGACGCGCAATTAGGCCAACTGGTAAGGCGAGCAGTAAGAATGCAAACAGATAATCGCGGATTTTGGTGATGCCCTCTTTTTTTTGGAAATACCATGCCAGCATTAATGGCATAGCGATTTTCATAATTTCTGATGGCTGTACCACTATGCCTATATTCAGCCAACGTCGTGCACCTTTACGAATTAGGCCAAACATCGCAACCGCAATCAGTAACCCCAGGCCAATGGTATAAATAGGCACAGCGATACGCATGAGGATTTGTGGCGGGATACGGGAGATTAACCACATCAGGATAAATGCAAAGCCAATATTGCGTAATTGCTCATACATTCTATCTGGCATGTCTAGGGTCGCAGAATAAATGGTAATCAGACCCGCGAACACGAGTAAACCGGTAATTATCAGTAAGGGTTGATCTAGACTAGAGAAAAGGCGCTTCAATAGTCCTAAAGGAGAGAGAATTTTAATGTCCATGGCGTGAACGGCTGGGTTTTTGTTCAAATGTGCGTTCCAGTGTTTCGCTCATCACTTGAGCGTGGTCAAGCCAAACTGGTTTTTCTTGCGGGGCGGCGGATGGCGATGCTGCCCCAGGTATCGCAGCGTTATACTGCGGTAAAGGCGGGATGTCCGCTGGCCATTTTCCTTCTATCAGATAGTCCAGCACTTTACGCGCGATTGGTGCGGCAGCGGTGGCCCCAAAGCCACTGTTTTCGACTACCATGGCTAAAGCGATTTTTGGATTGTCAACAGGAGCGTAAGCAATAAATAAGGCATTATCACGTAAATGTTCTTGTACACGGCTATGGTTATATTTTTGTCCCCCTAAACTGAATAGCTGCGCTGTTCCGGTTTTGCCTGCGGACACATAAGTCGCACCCTGGAATACTCTGGCACCACTGCCCTCTTTATTCACGCCTACCATGGCATCACGAATAAAGTCTAAGTTTTCTGGCTTGAAATTAATGCGGTAGCTTTCTTTCGGTGTAGTCAAAGCACGTTTGCGTGTCACCGGGTCTTCAATAATACGCACCACATGGGGGCGCATGACGATGCCACGATTTGCCAGATTCGCGGTGGCGTAGGCCATTTGTAAGATCGTAAAGCTGTTATAGCCCTGCCCTATCCCTAATGAAATGGTTTCCCCGGGGTACCATTTTTGTTGTTCTGGCTTGCGATACGCAGCCCGTTTCCACTCTTGGGATGGCAAAATGCCTTTTGCCTCTCCCATCAGATCAATCCCGGTCAGTTGACCAAAGCCGAGTGGTTTCATGAAGTCATGAATCGCATTCACGCCCATATCTCTAGCTAATATGTAGTAATAGGTATCACAGGATTGCACGATGGATTTGTACATATCTACTACGCCGTGTCCGCCAACTTTTATGTCGCGAAACTGGTGGTTGCCAAACATAAAATAGCCAGGGTCTACTATGCTTTGAGACGGCGTACGTTTGCCGGTTTCTAATGCCGCCAAGGCCATAAAAGGTTTGTAGGTTGAAGCAGGAGGGTAAATGCCTTTGAGTGGACGGTTATAGAGGGGCTTACTGGGCGCTTCATTTAAGGCCTTCCAGTTCTCTGGGTCAATGCCATCAGCAAATAAATTCGGGTCGAATGTCGGCTTCGAGACAAAAGCAATGATGTCTCCAGTACTCGGTTCAATCGCAACTAATCCACCACGGCGCTCGCCAAAGAGTTGTTCAATCAGGTATTGGAGTTTGATATCGATAGATAAAAATAGATTGTTGCCCGGTGTGGCGGGGGTAGTCGAGAGGGTGCGGATGGCGCGTCCCCCTGCCGTTACTTCAACTTCAGAAAAGCCGGTTATGCCATGCAATTCGGTTTCATAGCTTTGTTCAACGCCTAGTTTGCCGATATGGTCGGTACCCAAGTAATTCGCAATATCAATACGTGGGTCGAAATTTTTGCCGGCCATATTGTTTGCCTCATTTGCTTCGCTGGCAGCTTCGAGTTTGGCACGATCATTGGTTGAGATGCGCCCGATATATCCGACTACATGTGAAGCGACTTCGCCCAACGGATATTGGCGAAATAATCTCGCACGTATTTCTACACCTGGGAAACGAAAGCGTTGAGCTGAAAACCGGGCGACTTCTTCATCAGTGAGTAAAGTCCGAATAGGCACGGTGTCAAAATTTTTGGATTCGTCTAACTGCCGTTTAAACCGTCTGCGGTCACGTGTTTGAATCGGGATGATTTGTGCTAAGTCGTCAATGACCTGATTTAAGTCACGGTTAATTTTGGATGGGTTGATCTCGAGTGTGTACGCCGAATAATTTTGTACGATAACGATGCCATTACGATCTAAAATCAAACCACGATTTGGCACCATCGGTACAACAGCAATCCGATTGTCTTCTGCGGCCAGTTCATAATGGCCATGCTTGACACCTTGTAGCCAAAGAAATCGAATCAATAAAATGATAAAGCAGACCAGCACAAAGAAAACAGCTGCCAACATGCGCCAGCGAAATTCGGTCAAGCTTTGCTCAGAGTTGTGAAATTGATGGGTGGATTCTTGACGCTTCATGCTCATGTTTTAAATTGGGCGAATCGAGTCGATTTCATCTGCGCGACGCTGGGG
>JBIKXM010000286.1:0-3760 GCA_044355755.1 Burkholderiaceae bacterium
CAGGGCATACAAGCCTTTCGCTTGACCTGGTCGTATGCACAACATTTAGCGGCCACACTGTCCGGCAGTATCACTGATGACATGGGCCATGCCTTATCAGATAAGGCTGTCAAAATCATAGAACAGCATCTGTGTGAACTCTATGCGCGACTTAGTCGATATGGTATCCCAGCCGGCTCTACAAATGCCTTGCGCTTATTCAGCCCTTAATCAATGCCCCACAAAACCGTTTTGGCAGTATTAGCCTTGCAAAGCGCATCCGCGTATACACGCCAGCCCATTTTGCAGGGTGCGCAGCATACTGCTCGCCCCCCTGCCGAACCCGGCTTGCCATACTATTTGTGTAGTATCTCAGTCGGCACACCTTGCTAGAATAAATTTACGTAAGCTCTTCTTAACCCTATTGATTGTCACCGTCCCATGATTTCGCAAACACTGGCAGAAAGGGCGGCCTGGTTACAAGCCGCACTGAAGCAACATAATATTGCCTATTACCGCCATGACACGCCTACCATTTCTGATGCCGAATACGACTTACTGTTTCGTGAGTTACAGCAATTAGAAGCGACTTATCCCGAATTGCAACAACCTGATTCCGTCACGCAACGTGTCGGTGCCGCACCATTAACCGGGTTTGCACAAGTTACGCACAAACTACCGATGCTCTCTTTAAGCAATGCTTTCTCGCTCGAAGAGGTGAGCGCTTTTGATCGACGCTGCTCAGAAGGTCTGGCGTTAGCAAGCCCATCGGCAACAGCTATTGAATATGCCTGCGAACCGAAATTCGACGGGCTCGCAATTTCTTTACGCTATGAACATGGACTCTTAGTACAAGCTGCAACTCGCGGTGATGGTCTGACTGGAGAAGACGTCACCGCTAATATTCGCACCATTCACGCCATTCCGTTAAAACTGCATGGCACAGCACCGAGCATCCTCGAAGTACGTGGTGAAGTCCTGATCTATAAACAAGCTTTTTTACGCCTAAATCAAAAACAGCAAGAACGAGGCGAAAAAATCTTTGCCAACCCTCGTAATGCGGCTGCCGGTAGCTTACGCCAATTAGATCCTAAAGTTACCGCAACCCGGCCTTTATCATTCTTTGCCTACGGCATAGGCGAGCTGCAATTAGACTCGGACGAGATACAACAGCCACACAACCATATTGCATTACTTGGTTGGTTAGCTGAATTGGGTCTACCTGTGTGCGATGTATATCAACGTGTCTCTGGAGTAACCGGGCTGATCAATTTTTATCAAACTGTCTCCGAGCAACGCCAACAACTACCCTATGAGATCGATGGCGTTGTCTATAAGGTGAACGATTTCCAGGCTCAAGCCGAGCTTGGCTTTATCTCGCGCGCGCCGCGATTTGCACTCGCACATAAATTCCCGGCAGAAGAAGCCTATACCGAAATTCTAGATATTCAAGTGCAAGTCGGGCGCACCGGTGCTATCACACCGGTAGCGCGTTTAGCACCCGTCAGCGTGGGTGGTGTTACAGTAACCAATGCCACTTTGCATAACGAGGATGAGCTACGCCGCAAAGATATTCATATTGGCGATATCGCAGTGGTCAGACGTGCGGGTGATGTTATCCCTGAAATTGTCAGAGTGTTACCAGAGCGACGTGCACCACATGTACGTATCTTTGAAATGCCAACCATCTGCCCGGTTTGTGAGTCGCATCTCGAACGCATTGAAGACGAAGCGATACTTCGGTGCACTGGTGGCTTAATTTGCGCAGCCCAGCGTAAACAAGCACTACGCCATTTTGCGCAGCGGCGTGCGATGGATATTGAAGGCTTAGGTGAAAAAATCATCGATCAATTAGTCGATCAAGGACTGGTGCACACCCCAGCTGATTTATTCAAACTCAAGCTACCTGTATTAAGCGCTCTAGAACGGATGGGTGAAAAATCTGCTGACAACCTACTCCAAGCGATTCAACAAGCGAAACAGACAACCCTGGCACGTTTCATTTTTGCATTGGGAATTCGTCATGTTGGTCAGGCTACCGCAAATGAACTGGCCCATCATTTTGGGCAGCTGCAGTTACTGCTCACCGCATCAGTAGATGACTTACTCAAAATTAGTGATATCGGTCCAGTAGTAGCACAGTCTATCGTTAACTTTTTTGCAGAACCGCACAATCGTAGCGTGATTCAAGAAATGCGAGAGGCTGGCGTAGCCTGGCCAGAATACGCGCAAACAGAAAATGTGCGTTTAACCGGCAAATTAAGTGGCAAAACATTTGTATTAACCGGCACCCTGCCAACATTAACCCGCGAACAGGCTAAAACAATGCTCGAAGCAGCAGGCGCCAAAGTAGCCAATTCCGTTTCCCAAAAAACAGATTATGTGGTTGCGGGAGCTGATGCCGGTAGCAAATTAACGAAAGCTCAATCTTTAGGTCTCACCATACTAGACGAGGAAGCAATGCAAACCTTGCTCAAGTCAATTTAAATAGCAATGCCATAAAGAAGTCACAGCACAATCGTCACGTATCAACACAAGACCCTGCGCGTCAGCCAAGAACAACTTACGCGCAGCACCGCTGCTCGCAGAAATAGGAGACCGTTACATAACTGTCGCGAGCAGTCCAAAGACAAGCTGCCTAGCTCGTAGTGACGTAAGCGTTCGGCTATACCATCTTGAGCCCATCTGTAAAATCAGTTAGAGCGTATAGGCAGTAATTCATCAATACGAGAGTAAGGCCAAGTGGGCAATTTTTCGAGAGCATCTTTGAGCCATGCAGCGGGTTCCATGCCATTGAGTTTAGCCGTAGCCAATAGGCTTTGAATCGCCGCCGCGCGTTTACCTGCCCTTTCTGAGCCGGCGAAGAGCCAATTCTTTTTGCCAATGGCAATCGGGCGGATTGCATTTTCAACCGGGTTGTTATCTATCGGCAGATGCCCTGAGTCAGCATAGCGTTGTAATGCTGGCCAGCGTTTTAAGCTGTAGTCGATGGCGCGTGCCAAGCCACTACCCTCAGCGCTTGTTTGGCGTATTTTTTTCAGCCAAGCATGGAAGTTGGCCAGTAAAGGTTGCGCTTGTTCTCGTCGCCATCGATGACGATTGGCGCTGTCAAGGTGTTTGTTTTTTTCTTCGATGGCATAGAGTGTATTGATTTGCTTGAGTGCTTCGGCGGCTATCGGACTTTGGTTAGCCGCAAACAGATCGTAGAATTTTCTGCGTGCATGTGCCCAACAGGCAAGTTCGATGCGTTCTGCATGAAATAAGGCTTTGTAGCCCGCATAGTCATCCACCATCAGGTGCCCTTGCCAGCCAGAGAGTAAGTGGTGTGCGTGCTGCCCCGATCGACTGGTTTGGTAGTCAAAGAGGATAATCGGTGGCTCGTCTTCTAAGGTATTGCTACGATAGGCCCAGAGGTAGGCACGCTTGGTTTTACCCTTGCCTGGGTCAAGCTGCTGTATCGGTGTCTCATCAGCGTGGAGCACTGCGCGTTGACGTAAAAGTTCGGCCAAGCGCTCAGCTAACGGCTGCAGTGCAACGCCGATGCGGCCCACCCACTCGGCTAAGGTTGAGCGCGCAATCGGTACACCATAGCGTTGACTGATTTGTTCGATACGGTACAGGGGCAGGTGGTCCAGATATTTCTGGGTGATAACCCAAGTTAGTAATCCCGGTGCGGCAATGCTGCTGTCGATGATAGCAGGAGGAATAGGTTCAGCAGTCACGGTGGCACAGGTACGACAGGCATATTGTGGGCGTATGTGGCGATGAATGAAGAAGCGCG
>JBIKXM010000177.1:0-3751 GCA_044355755.1 Burkholderiaceae bacterium
TGCGCGACTCAAGCATTACCGCGCATTAGCAACACGGTTCGATAAATTGAAGCGAAATTATCAGAGTACCGTTGCTATGGCATGTGTACTCTTATGGTTACCTATGTGAAACGTCAACAGACCCTAATCTGACAGACACCTCTACAAAATATCCGGGTGTCCGATCATGTTTGAACTTCTACATATAAGTACCCCATGGCCTATATACGGTTAAGTGTTGTTTGTGAGTATCATGCCCTTTGGCTTTCAGCTCTGCGTAAAGATGTTTTACATCTTGAGCACAGCGTTTATCCGCTACTAATAATGCATCGGGTGTATCGACGATAATTAAATTATCCACGCCAACCGCACCTACAACTCGTTTGTCACTCTGTATATATGAGTTGCTGACATCTCGTAATAACGCTTCACCATCGACCCTGTTTCCGTGTGCATCAGCTTGACGCAGTTCTCCCAATGTGTCCCACGAGCCAATATCACTCCAGCCAATGCTGCAAGGTACAACGCTGATATTTTGCGCCCGCTCCATAACGGCATAATCAATTGAGGTATCTCTTATTTGTTTAAAGCTATCTATATCAAGTTCAATACGCTTTGAACGCTTCTCTGCAAAAACATGTGATTTGCTCATACAGTTTTCTGTAGCCTCAAAAATATCTCTGCAATATTGCATCATCGCTTGTTGCATTGCCTCTGCTTTAAAACAGAACATGCCGGAATTCCATAAAAATCTACCTGAATCGAAATATTCTCTAGCTTTTTCTATCGAAGGTTTTTCCACAAAACGTAAAACTCTGTTACCTTCTGCCTCAATATAGCCATAGCCTGTCTCGGGTGCATGTGGGCGAATACCAAAGGTAACTAATTTTTCTTGTTGCGCTAAAGCGGTTGCCTCTGCAACTGCGCTGGCAAATGCTTCTTGATTATCGATTAGGTGATCTGCCGCCAGAACTAGAATGACTGTATTTTTACCGTAGGCTTTAATAATATGTAATAGCGCTGCTGCAATTGCAGCAGAAGTATTGCGACCAACAGGCTCCAAAATAAAAGATGTATTTAGGTGAGCGCTGTTAACTTTGCAGAGTTCTTCTTCAGTTTTGAAAAATAAATCACGGTTAGTAACCGTAATGATCTCATTAACACCCTCTAAACTTGCTGCACGCAGAAAAGCCTTTTGCAATAGGCTTTGATTGTCATTTAATCGGATAAATGGCTTAGGATGTAGTTCACGGGATACAGGCCAGAGTCGCGAACCTGCGCCGCCACATAAGATCACGGGAATCAAAGGCATAAGAATAAACTGTTTGCGAGTTTTTATAGCCAGTGATAATAATGTTATTTATTATTGTTAGCAACGTTGTGAATAAATATGCTAAATAATAAAAATGTTTGGCGTAGTTTTTTCTATTTGAATATTTCTGCGTCGATGAATGCACTACCCATTTCATCTTTCGGGGATAGTGTGGGTAATGTTTTGACTGGCCAAACTATTGCTATTTCAGGATCATCCCAGCGTATGCAACGTTCAAATGTGGGCGCCCAATAATCTGTCGTTTTATATAGAAATTCTGCTGTATCAGAGAGCGTAATAAACCCATGCGCAAATCCTTCGGGTATCCATAATTGTCTTTTGTTTTCGGCGGATAAAATTTCACCAACCCATTTACCAAATGTTGGAGAGGTGCGGCGAATATCAACTGCAACATCAAATACCTCCCCTTGGATTACCCGTACAAGCTTAGCTTGCGGTTGTTGAATTTGATAATGTAACCCTCGTAGAACATTTTTTGTTGAACGTGAGTGATTATCTTGTACGAAATGCACTACTTTACCGACAGCATTTTCAAACTGACGTTGATTAAAGCTCTCAAAAAAGAAACCACGCTCATCACCAAAGAGTTGTGGCTCAAGCAGCAGAAGATCAGGGATAGCGAGTTGAGTAACTTTCATTCTGTTTATACAACCTGTTTTTTAAAATCAAAAATTTCATCTAGCATGCGTGCTACACCTTGCTGCCAGGGGGGCAGCACGATGTTAAATATAGACTGGAATTTAGTGGTATCTAGTTTTGAGTTTTGAGGCCGAACGGCCTGGGTTTGAAATACATCACTGGCTACAGGTGCGATTTTTCCTGCGCTAGCCTTCAGGGTCATACCTATTTGATGTGCATAATCAACAACAAACTGCGCATAATCATACCAAGTGGTTTCCCCACTAGCTGTCACATGATACAAACCAACGTCTTCAGGATGGCTTATTGCGTGACGTAGCGCATAGGCCGTAATATCCGCCAACATATCGGCTCCGGTTGGGGTACCAATTTGATCGTGGATGACTGCCAGTTGATCGCGCTCTTTGGCTAATCGGAGTATGGTTTTCGCAAAGTTATTACCCCGTGCTGCATAAACCCAACTTGTACGAAAGATCAGATATTTTTGGCACGCCCCAATAATCTGCTGTTCTCCTTGCAGCTTGGTTTGTCCGTATATGTTTAGCGGGGCAGGGCGGTCAGTTTCTTGCCATCGATGTTGCCCACTGCCATCAAAAACATAATCTGTTGAGTAATGTACAAGATAGGCATTCAGCCGTTGAGCCTCTTCGGCTAATACACCGGGCGCTAGTGCATTAATTGCATGGGCTAACTCTGGCTCACTTTGAGCCTTGTCTACAGCAGTATAAGCTGCTGCATTGACAATAACATCCGGACGAATATTGCGAACGGTCTTGGCTATTCCTTCGAGATTGCTTAAGTCACCGCAGTACTGTGTGCTGTATTTATCTAAGGCTATTAATTCCCCGATTGTACTGAGACTACGTTGTAGTTCCCAGCCAACCTGTCCATTGCGTCCAAGTAGTAAAATCTTCAAGCTAGGGCGCATTAGACTGGCTCCACGTAATTTTTCTCTATCCATTCACGATAAGCCCCACTTTGTACTTGCTCGACCCATTGAGTATGGGTTAAGTACCACTGTACTGTTTTACGGATACCTGTCTCAAATGTCTCGGTTGGTTTCCAGCCTAGTTCTCGTTCAATTTTTCTGGCATCAATCGCATAACGACGATCATGTCCAGGACGATCGGTTACATAAGTAATTTGCTGTCGATAACTGTTGCCATCTGCGCGCGGATGTAATCCATCTAATAAGTGACAGATCGTACGCACGATTTCAATATTAGTTTTTTCATTCCATCCGCCAATATTATAGGTTTCGCCTGGATGACCAGCTTCAAGAACACGACGAATTGCGCTACAGTGATCTTTAACATAGAGCCAATCACGAATTTGTTGACCATCACCATAAATCGGCAAAGTTTTTCCAGCGAGTGCATTGGCGATCATTAATGGGATCAGTTTTTCTGGGAAGTGATAGGGCCCATAGTTATTGGAGCAATTCGTTGTTAATACTGGTAAGCCATAAGTGTGATGATAAGCACGCACTAAATGGTCACTAGCCGCTTTACTCGCAGAATAAGGGCTATTAGGCTCATAGCGTTTGGTTTCAGTGAAAGCTGGATCTCCTTGGGTCAGCGAACCATAAACCTCATCGGTTGAAATATGTAAAAAACGAAATGATTGTTTAGCCTTGTTTTCCAACTTGCACCAATAGGCACGTACCCCTTCAAGTAAGGTGAAAGTGCCAACAATATTGGTATGAATAAATGTCTCAGGACCATGAATGGAACGATCAACATGGCTTTCAGCGGCAAAGTTTACTATTGCACGTGGTCGATGTTTTTCTAATAAAGTAGT
>JBIKXM010000178.1:0-3727 GCA_044355755.1 Burkholderiaceae bacterium
AAAGCAATTTGGGCACCTGATTCCTCCCCGCTAATATAAAGTACGGAGCGTTTCTGTTCAGCTAGATGGGCCAAGGTTTGTAGCAATAAGGTCGACTTGCCTATACCTGGGTCTCCGCCGATTAATATCACCGCGCCTGTCACTAATCCACCACCGAGAACACGATCAAATTCACTGACGCCGCTAATGATACGAGGTACTTCGAGCGCATCAATCGTATTGAGTTGTTGTATGTTTGAGGTTTTTGACCAAGCGGCAAAGCGTGAGTTAGAAGCATTATCTGCCACAGACTCAACTAAAGTATTCCATGCTTGGCATTGAGCGCATTGTCCTTGCCATTTTGCAGAAGTACCACCGCATTCTGTACATTGATAGATTGTTTTTTCTTTCGCCATAAAATCGAGACTTCCCTTGCAAATGATTTATTCTTGAGGTGGATTTTCTACAGACAAAAACTGTAATGGGGGACAGCCTGCTTGGTTTAACAAATCAGTCAGTGCAATCAATGGTAATCCTACTAATGCCGTGGGGTCATCAGATTGAATTTTCTCAATCAAAGCAATACCTAATTCTTCCGATTTTGCGCTTCCAGCACAATCATAAGGCTTTTCTATCTGTAAATAAGTATTTAACTGCTCGTCTGTAAGCGAGCGCATTTTTACCTGAGTTGGAATCAGCGCTTGATAGGTTTGTTGGTTGCGACAGTCGAGTAAACATAATGCTGTGTAAAAAATAACCGTACGTCCCCGCATGGCTTGTAGTTGAGATAAAGCTTGTGCGTGATTTCCTGGCTTACCAAGCAGTTGACTGTCGACGCAAGCGACTTGGTCAGAGCCGATAATCAACATATTCGTGTCAGAATTTTGTTGGTGCACTGCTTGAGCCTTGGCTAAGGCTAAACGTTGTGCAGTTGCTTCGGGTGGTTCATCGATTAAAGGACTTTCATCAATATTGGGTATAGCTGTAATGAAAGGTATACGTAGGCGTTGTAACAAGGCTTGGCGGTAGCGTGAGCTAGATGCTAAACATAATGTTGGTAAAGCTGAAAATGTATGCATAAAATATTAAAATCTTGCCTTTACATAAATATAGTATTTGTCAATATCTAGCGATCTGTTATGATCAGCGCGAAGACTCAGGTCCTTCCTCGCACAACTTAGACTTAATGGTGAAGTATGCAATCCGCTAACCGGTTAGGCCGTGTCGCGGAAGGTGTTTAACCCGCTGTTTTTTCGGGATACCCGAAGAAAAGTGAGCAAAAATGATGCAGCAATATAGTATAAATTCATATCTTTTTGGTGGTAATGCCTCTTATATTGAGGCTTTGTATGAAGCTTATCTTGATAATCCCGGTTCTATTCCAGATAACTGGCGTGAGTATTTTGACGCTATGCAACATGTTCCTGCGGTTGATGGGACTGAAGCGCGTGATGTGCCACATGCTCCGGTTCTAGCGTCTTTTGCCGAACGCGCGAAACAAGGGCCAATTCGCCATGTGGTGGCTAACGTCGACGCTGATTTAGGGCGTAAACGGGTTATGGTTCAGCAAATGGTTTCAGCTTATCGCAATATTGGCTCGCGCTGGGCAGATTTAGACCCCTTAAAACGTCAAGAGCGTCCTGTTCTCCCTGAACTCGATCCAGTGGCCTGTGGCTTCACTGATGCCGACTTAGATATTACGTTTAATATCAGTCATACCTATTTTGGTTCCGAACACATGACTTTGCGTGAGCTGCTGCAAAACTTGCGCGAAACTTATTGCGGTACCCTGGGTATTGAATATGCCTATATTGCTGATCAGTCACAAAAACGTTGGTGGCAAGAAAAACTAGAATCGATTCGTTCCAAGCCGAACTTTTCCAATGAGAAAAGAAAGCATATTCTTGAACGCTTAACTGCGGCCGAAGGTCTGGAACGCTATTTGCACACCAAATATGTAGGGCAAAAACGTTTCTCACTCGAAGGGGGAGAGAGTTTTATTGCGGCTATGGATGAATTGATCTATGCCGCGGGTGCAGTCGGGGTGCAAGAGATCGTCATTGGGATGGCGCATCGTGGTCGACTCAATGTTTTGGTCAATACCTTAGGTAAAACGCCTAAAGATTTATTTGCTGAATTTGAGGGCAAGCATGCCGATGGTCTGCATGAAGGCGACGTTAAATATCACCAGGGTTTTTCGAGTGACGTTTCCTCCCCTGGTGGGCCCATGCATTTATCTTTAGCATTCAACCCATCCCATTTAGAAATTGTTAACCCAGTGGTCGAAGGTTCAGTAAAAGCACGCCAAGAACGGCGTGGCGAGAAGGGCTGGGAACAAGTATTGCCGGTGTTGATTCATGGTGACGCAGCCTTTGCTGGGCAGGGTGTGGTGATGGAAACCTTGAACTTGGCGCAGACCCGTGGCTATGGCACGGGTGGTACGGTACATATTGTCATCAATAATCAAATTGGATTCACGACTTCTGATCCGCGTGATGCCCGTTCGACCATTTACTGTACCGATGTGGTCAAAATGATTGAGGCACCGGTGCTACATGTTAATGGTGATGATCCGGAGGCAGTGGTACTGGCAACGCAGCTAGCTTTAGAGTTTCGTCAGACCTTTAAACATGATGTGGTCGTCGATATTATTTGCTTCCGCAAACTGGGGCATAATGAGCAAGACACGCCAGCAATGACTCAGCCATTGATGTATAAGAAAATCGCGCAACACCCTGGGACACGCAAGCTTTACGCGGAACGTCTGATCGCGCAAAACGTGATTGATGAAGCTTATAGCGAAGAGCTGGTAAAAAAATTCCGTGCTGCGATGGATGCAGGGACACGCACTGGCGATCCAGTTATTTCCAATTTCAAAAATAAATTTGCGGTTGATTGGATGCCTTTTCTTAACCGAAAATGGACCGATAGTGCTGATACGGGCGTGCCATTGGCTGAATTAAAACGCTTGTCTCAGCGAATTACGCAAATCCCAGAAAAATTTAAATTGCATCCATTAGTCGAGAAAGTGATTGCTGATCGTGCCAATATGGGACGTGGTGAGCAGTCCCTCGACTGGGGAATGGCAGAACATTTAGCGTTTGCTTCATTAGTCTCGAGCGGTTATCCAGTACGAATAACTGGCCAAGATTGCGGTCGCGGTACCTTTACCCATCGCCATGCTGTACTGCATGACCAAAATCGTGAACGTTGGGATTCGGGAAGCTATATTCCCTTACAAAATGTTTCTGAAACACAGGCACCCTTTACCGTCATTGATTCAGTTTTATCAGAAGAGGCGGTGTTGGGATTTGAGTATGGTTATTCGACCGCTGATCCTAATACTTTAGTTATTTGGGAAGCGCAGTTTGGTGATTTCGTCAATGGTGCACAAGTCGTGATCGACCAATTTATCAGCTCAGGTGAAGCTAAGTGGGGGCGTGCATCTGGATTGACTATGATGTTACCGCATGGTTATGAAGGGCAAGGGCCAGAGCATTCATCAGCACGTCCGGAGCGCTTTTTGCAATTATGTGCTGATAATAATATTCAAGTCTGTCAGCCGACTACGCCCGCACAAATTTTCCATTTGTTGCGTCGACAAATGATACGCTTATTTCGGAAACCATTGGTCATTCTGACGCCCAAATCTTTGTTGCGTAATAAAGAAGCCGTTTCCACTTTAAATAGTCTGGCTAAGGGCAGTTTTGAAACTGTTATTGTTGATAGCCAAGCAGATGGTAAAAAT
>JBIKXM010000284.1:0-3724 GCA_044355755.1 Burkholderiaceae bacterium
CCTCCTTTTTTAATTTATTCAGATGCGCCGTGAATTCACGATCTGCAATCGGAACCATAATTTCGTAAAATCGCTTATCGTTCCCTGTCTTATTTCCAGCACACAACACGATACCTGTACGCTCAGGATCAAATGCAAAAAATGCTCTAATCGGCTGGCCTTTGCTTTGCACACGCAATTCCTTCATATTGCTATGACATGAACCTTGTACGCTATCGGCATAGGGTCGGGACAACATCGGACCTCTTTCTCGCAATACGATGAGCGATGCCAACATATTGGCTCTATCGGTATCATCCAGCGCGACAAACCAATCGTCAAAGGTATCTGTTGTTTCAATCAACCACATCCACTCGCCTCCATCCTATATAGGTTATATACTATGTAGATTAGTACCTATAGTCAAGAAAATCAGCATCAAGATACAGCCTAGTATCGATCTCAATATAGCCTAGCACCCACTTTTTGAGCTGACTCAGGACATCATCCTTAACGGATAATGGCTATTACCCCCTCGCTTTAGCGCATTTCTCGCGTTCTGGAACCTCTCTGGATTTGATGATGGCTTGTGTTTCATCTATCACTGGTAACGTAAAACCCATATCATCCAACGCTTGAACCGCTGTCAAGCGATATCCCTGTAAGCGACCAGTGATCGGAATACGAAACTCATGTTGCTGCTTAGAGCTAAGCGGCCCAAAGGAATAAAGTTTTTCACCGATTGGATAGCATTCTTCATTGAGTAATGAGATAACCAAATAACCATGCGTAATCGCCGCTGTGCCTTGATTTTCCAGTGTCCCCCCCACAAAGAATTGCCCATTCGCACCTAAGCCCATATGAAATTTTAAGTGAAGTATTCCTTGTGCATCACTCAGTATCGGAATAAGCATGATCGAGAGCAAAGCGATCTGAAGCCTTCGTTTTAATCTAAGCATAGCGAGTGAGTGTTTTATTCAGTACTTGTTGGTGACCAAATCAGGCTGCTTGATTGGCCGTGGAAGTTTGTGCGGTGATATGCATGCGTTCGATAAACCAACTTTCCCAACGCGACGCTTGTTTACTGATTGCTTCTAAACGCGGTGTTAATTCCCCAAGCGCACCATGCGATAAGTTTTTAAGTTTCCACGCCATCAAAATAAATCCGCGAATGACTTCTATACTCGCACGTGCCTTGCGTATCGATAGACAGCCTGAGCGACAACCTTGATAACTTTCTTTATCGACAGCATTAGCCAATACAATTAACCGTAATGCTTCGGATATTTCAGATAATATTTTTTCACCCACCGCAAAACGAAAACTTTTAGGAAAGTTGGCATGCAAGGGATAATAAAGTTGACTAAACGTCAGTAAATCCGCAAAAATCTGCGGATGTTTAAAAGTGCTCTGCATAATTAACGTTGACTGAAATTCAAATTATTCAATTGCTTTTTACCTGCGCGGCTAACGCCGGCAATAGCGAACAAAAGCGTGCTAGGTTTCTTGATTTACCTGACCTTGTATTACAACAAGCTCGGGCCATCTCGCAAAAATGTTACTCACCTCAGCCTTTCACGGTTTTTGCAGTTACTGACCCCAAATTACGCGAAATTTTTGCCCCGGCTTTTATTGATCGCTTAGTCCATCAATGGCTGGTACGTCATATTGAACCATGGTTCGAGCGCCGCTTCATTGATGATAGCTACGCGAATCGAAAAGGTAAGGGCACACAAGTCGCGATTCAACGACTTCAATATTTTTTGTGTAAACCACAAAATAAATGGTATTGCAAAATGGATATTCAAGCTTTTTTTCCGAGTATAGACCGCGAAATTATGCTGCAACTATGGCACAAAGCCTTGCCTAAGTTGCCTTATCCGGTCACCACGCGACAACATCTCGACCAAGTGGCCACCGCCATTTTGCGACAAAACCCGATTGATCCAGCACCGATCTACAGCGGTAGGAAATCTTTGCTTAACATCATTCCTGCGCATAAATCGCTTTTTCATGCAACGCCGGGAAAAGGATTACCTATCGGGAGCTTAACCAGTCAATTTTTTGCCAATGTCTATTTAAATGAGCTTGATCAATTTATTAAACACCAGCTTAAAATTCGGTATTACTTAAGGTATGTCGATGACTTAGTCATACTCGGTGACGACCCTGCTTTACTGAAGCAACAACATCAAGCCATTCATCATTTTTTAAATACTCGACTTAAACTCGCATTACATCCTCACAAAACAGTATTACAACGGTGTGCCCAAGGCATCGACTTTCTTGGCAATATCGTGTACCCAACGCATACGCTAGTACGCCAGCGTAGTGTCAGAGCGCTACGCAGCCGTATCGCTTGGTTTAAATATCTGCTCTATCCTAATACTGAGCGTGCTGTCACCATGCCCTGCTCCGGTAGCTGGCAGCGTTGGTTAGCCTTACATCCCGTGTTTGATTGCCAAGGTCAACCAAGCGTAGCTATCTTGCAACGTATGCTGGCCACGATTAATAGTTACTATGGTTTATTCAGCCATGCGCAAACATTTAGGCTACGCCAACATATTTATCACCAAGAATTGGGTTCTTTACAACGATTTTTTTTGCCCAGTGATGCCACCTATCATCATTTACAACTTAAAAAAGCCTGGTTACCTCATCGATATTGATAATTCAGACAAAACTCACCTGCCCTAAAATGTCGCTCCAAAAACAACCCCTCAGAACACCTGAACGGCAACGTAATTGTTGTTATTGTCATTGTTGTCGTTGACATTACCATTATTTAAGTTGACGTTGTAGTGCCCAGAGGAAGACACCGTGGACGACCAGTAATTGTTATTAGTCCAGCCCGACGGTGTTGTGCGTTTTCACTATATTCACCTTACATCGTAGCGGGTGATTCCTGATTTTGCTGTGTCAATTTGGCTGCCCATAACACCTCAATCTCCTCATTCAATACGCCGCATAGAGTTTTCCCCTTTAAACGCGCCGTGGAAAACGCCAGCAACATTCTTTATCACGTTTTTGCAACTGGCCTTAACCATTGCCCCATAACGCGCTATGGCATGCAGCCATAGCGGAATGCTTCCCAGGTGGTTTTGTCTGAAATCCACACACCTCCTTTCTTAAGTACGATTTATCTTTTAGCACTTACGCGACACTGCGCTAGCAAGGTCTATCCTTGCTAGCGCAGTGTCGCATCTATCCTGCGTCCATCCTACTAAAAACTCATCTCTGCTTTTTTACCCAGTAGGGGTCAGGCTTTAAAGCCTGACCCAAATACAAATTTCAAAACTCAAATCTCAAAGTGCTCCAAAAACAACCCCTCAGAACACCTGAACGGCAACGTAAACGGGGTTAGCGTCAATGCTGTCGGAGACAACACCACTATCCAAGACGACGTAGTAGTGCCCAGAGGAAGACACCGTGGACGACCAGTAAACGCTATTAGTCCAGCCCGACGGATTCGTATTACCGCTTGCGGCTCGGATACCGCACAGGCTATCCGTAGAGGGAATGGCTGTACACGTAGTAGTTACCCCTCCTGCTGTTACACCCGCTGGAATCAACGCCAATTTACGCCCACCGGCCTGTGCAGCATTGGCATAGCGACAGCTATCGGTGGTATTGCCACTACCACAGGTCGCACCATTCACATCCTTATTAAAGAAACCATCCAAAACATCATGTGTGCGCCAGTCACCCGCGCCGTTGCCACAATTTCCATCATTGTCCATATCCC
>JBIKXM010000005.1:0-12320 GCA_044355755.1 Burkholderiaceae bacterium
GAGTCTTTACGTAACGAATTAAAAACTGCCGGCTATGAATTCATTTCAGAAACAGATACTGAAGTAATCGCACATTTAATCCATCAGGCGTATACAGGCGCACAGGCTGGTGATTTGCTGGCTTCGGTGCAGGCCGCACGAAACCGCTTACAGGGTGCTTATGCTATTGCTGTGGGCGCGGCTGATCAGCCAAATATGATTGTTGGCGCGCGCGTTGGTTCGCCACTAGTTATTGCACATGGCACAGATGAAAAATTCTTGGCCTCAGATGCCTTAGCACTAACGGGTAACAGCCAGCAAATTCAGTATTTAGAAAATGGTGACGTGGTACAAATTACACAACATAGTTGTAAGATTTTTGATCTTGATAACCAACTGGTTGACAGAAGTTACTACCCAGCAAAAGCTTATGGGCAGGAAGTCGAATTAGGCCCCTATCGGCATTACATGCAAAAAGAAATTTTTGAGCAACCTCAAGCAATCGCCAATACCTTGGAAGGGATACAAGCAATCCATCCCGAATTATTTGGCGAGCATGCGAAAAATTGTTTTGGTAATATCCAACGCATCCTTATCCTTGCTTGTGGTAGTAGCTACTACGCCGGCTGTGTCGCACGCTACTGGCTCGAAGCAATAGCTAAAATACCCGCACAAGTAGAAATTGCGAGTGAATATCGCTATCGTGACAGCATTTGTGACCCACATACCTTGATCATCGTTATTTCTCAATCTGGCGAAACCGCCGATACACTTGCAGCACTACGCCATGCACAAGGTCTTGGACACCCCCATACTTTAGCAATTTGCAACGTATCGGGTAGTGCCATGCTGCGTGAAACCGCGCTCTCTTATCTAACCCGCGCAGGCACTGAAATTGGCGTGGCCTCGACCAAAGCATTCACTACTCAATTAGTTGCGCTTTATTTGCTGACTTTAGTGCTAGCGAAAGAGCGTGGCCACTTAACGCAACACAACGAAACTGAAGCACTGCAACAATTACGCCGTTTACCTATGGCCTTGCAAGCTGTACTCGCGCTCGAACCTACCTTAATCGCTTGGGCAGAAGAGTTTGCCAACAAAGAAAATGCTTTATTCTTAGGCCGTGGACTTCATTACCCGATTGCCTTAGAAGGTGCGCTCAAACTAAAAGAAATCTCATATATTCATGGTGAGGCTTACCCTGCGGGAGAGTTGAAGCACGGACCACTGGCTCTGGTTACGGAACAAATGCCAGTCGTGACGGTCGCACCGAACGATCAATTATTAGAAAAACTCAAGTCAAATATGCATGAAGTGCGTGCACGTGGCGGCATACTTTATGTATGCGCTGATAGCGGTGTGCAAATTAATGCCAGTGAGCATGTACGTGTACTTCACTTACCTGAACACTATGGCATGCTCTCCCCGGTATTACATACCGTTCCGCTGCAACTGCTGGCTTATCATACCGCTTGTATGCGAGGTACTGACGTTGACAAGCCACGTAACTTGGCGAAGTCAGTGACGGTGGAGTAATTTTGTGCTTTTTTATAAATCCTCAAAATAAGCCCATCTTACTAGCACACTCGCTCTGCGCCGTTTCTTTGGCACAATAGCTTGAGTGCGCTAGTCCGGCACTTCAGAGTGCAGTATTAAATCTCACAGTAGGTTGTGTAATGATCACTCTCTACCTCTCTCAAAGAGCGTTGCATCGCTAGCGCGCACTACGCAACGCGGTAAGTTATGTAAGGCCTTTTTCGATGAATAATCGACTATACCTATTGATTTAATAATTTTCAGGTATATACCTGAGTGCAATCATCCCTTATCAACGGCAAAATAGTCAGCATATAGTTTGTGGTATTTCCAAATAAGTTGATAGGGGGAGAAATGAATGCATTGCAGTTTGTTTTTTTTCCACATGGAGGTCAGGCATCAATTAAACAAAAAAGTGTATGTGTGCCTGACAATCACATGATTGTTACACGCGAACAAGTATCTTTTGAAGGTCTTCAGAGTAGCTGTTTCGGCTTTACAGTACGAAATGGCTCATCTGCTCGATGTGACTTCAATCCACCAATTTAAAGTAAATGATCTGTACTTGCTACCACTGGATATAGGTGTCATGCAAGCAGGATTATCGTTACTAGAGGTGAATCGTGCTGCGATGTTGCGCTTTATATATATCTATTGTCTATTAAGCGATTGCCGTTATTTTTCTAATTTGTTGGAATTGCTGACCGCTGGCGCACCGCAGTTTTATGAATTTATTGAGAAGAATGCTTTACAACCCTGGTCGGTAGCCGAGTTTGCAGAGAAAATTGATATGCCTGTGCGTAAATTCAATTTGCTGTTTCAAGAGAAATTTGGTACTTCTGCAAAAAATTGGTTGCTAGGCAAGCGTTTAAAACATGCCGAGAAACTACTGCAATTGACTTCTAAAAAAGTAATTGATGTAGCCATGGAATGTGGCTTTAGTAATCATGCACACTTCAGTAATAGTTTCCGCCGACACTTTAATTTGACACCTAAAGCTTGTCGACAAATGAGTCGATATGAAAAATATGTTGCAGGAGCAGATAAAACATGGATATCGCTACGCTAGTATCCCAGATAGCGAAAACTGCAGAGCAGGGGAAGACTGCGATGTTAAATGCAGTGAGCAAGAAAAATTTAGAGGACCCAGTAGAGATGCTGAAGGTACAGTTTGCAGTACAACAATATTCGTCAATGATTAACCTTAGTAGTGCGCTGTTAGATGCAGAAAAGAAAATTATCGCGAGTATTATTTCTAAGATATGAGCCATCTGCGAATTCTCGAGAAAGAAGACTGTCGGCTCATACTCCAAGCAGGCATTGCCGCGGCACATCATGGCCTATTGAGTGATGCGCAGACTATTTTGGATGCGATCCCCGTATTGGTGAATGATCAGGTACAGCAGTGCTTGTTACGTAGCGTATTGCTCTTTGCGCTGCAACGCAAGCAAGAGGCAGGCAAGTGTCTTGAGGGCCTAGATTGTGATGATGCAGTGCAATTAAGAGAATTATTTTTTGCGAGTGAGGAATACCGCGCCACAACCACCACTCCACAGTATTACTACATAAATTAAATCAATGTGGGACATACAGTAGTGACACACCATGATCTCGGCATATATATTTTTGTGGAGGATGAAGGATGATAGAAGCAGTAAATGCAACGATACCCACAAGCGCAGATGTTAGTTTAAATATGTATAGTCAGCCAACGGTCGCAGAAGCAGAAGCCTTCGCACAAGTCTTAGCAAATGCAAAACCAGATAATGGCTTAATGCAAACACTGGCGCTACAAAGTCAGCGTATTACACAATCCTTTGCGAGCGTACAGCGCATTGATGAAATAGTCAGTAATCCAATCGAGATGTTAAAAACGCAAAAAGATTTTGCCAATATGTCAGCAGAAGTCGATTTGTTGGCAAAAGTAGCTGGATCCGTTTCACAATCGATTAATAAATTAGTTCACATGCAATGACAGGTGTTGTAAATGCAAAGTGATTGGAAACGGCCGATTTATTTTTTTTGCTTGATAGCAGTCCTTGCGCTGAGCGGATGCAAAATTGCGCTGTATCGCGACTTATCAGAGGAAGATGCTAACCAAATGTTATCGCTATTGTTATTGAATAGAATCGATGCAGAAAAAAAGGTTGTTAAATCGGGAGCAATTGATCTGATGGTCGGCAAAGAAAAATTTGCTGATGCAGTTGAAATTTTACGGCAACATGGCCTACCACGGACCAAGATGCAAACGATACAAGATGTTTTTCCGGCTGGCGGCTTAGTGTCTTCCCCTTTTCAAGAACAAGCAAAAATTGCGTATCTCAAAGAACAACAAGTACAAAAGATGCTGATCAGCCTAAATGGTGTCATTGATGCACAAGTATCTATCGTACAAAACATGCAACAGGATCGGCGTGAGCAAGTTGCGCCATCTGCTGCGGTATATATCAAATATAGCCCTGAAGAAAATTTGCTAGACAAAGAAGCCAATATTAGAAACCTAGTATTACGTGCGGTGCCCAATCTTAAGCCAGAAGCCATTTCAATTGTTATGGAGATTGCCCATACACGCTATATGAAGGGTAGCCCTACTACTATCTCGCACAGTTCTACTGCACTGCCTGGCTATACGCTGGCTATCCTTTTGCTTTCAGCGATTGGCTTTATTTTGGCGGCTATTCATTACTTGAAACCAACATGGTTGCAATCATTGAAGCGACCCACATGGCTTAAATCATTTGCATCGTCGACTAACAAGGTAATTAAGTGATTTCTCCGGGCCTACGGAATCTGCATGAACTGGTTTGGTGCCCAGGCCGATGGATGAATTCGCATTGGTGGGCGGCACTCGATTTAGCTAAATTTGAATCGATCTATCAACAATATCCTAGCTGTCGCTCTAAGCTAGACAAAATTATTAATGTGCGTAGACAGTTACTGATCACTACTCTACCAGCGCAATTAAATGATGAGCATGAATCTCTTTTTGCCAAGCTACCCAAGATATCAGGTTTCATCAGCGCGTTGGGTTTGGTCTATTTAGGTGCACGTGATGCCCTATGTGTCGGCGCTATACGGCGCGCCCTAGCATCTGTTTTAGGTGATCACGGTTGCGATCAATTATTAGCCATGAATCTAAAATGGCCCGAAAAAAATAGTATTGCATTAGCAATAGAAAATATATCTTCACTGACACAGATAGGCTGGCAGTGGCTGAAAAATGATGCATCACGCGACAATCATACGTCGCTGTTAATTCAGGCATTGGATATTTGCTTTACACCCTTGTCGGAAATGTATCAACATCAATTGCAACAAACCAGTCATAGTCTTGACCCACTCTTTTTATTATATAAATTCGCACGTTTCTTGTAGCCATGTTAATACCTCCATATAATGTTTATACGGGTGATACACCGATAGGAAAAGTAATTTCCAGCGCAACGCTAGAGATGCATAAAAAAGCAGATGATGTTTTAGTCAAAGCACATGAACAAGTTCAGGCGATGATGTCAGAAGCACAATCACTGGTGGATGCTGCGCATCTTGAGTCACAGACCATTCGGCAGCAAGCCAAGGAAGAGGCCATCGCAGCCGGTCAACAAGAAATCACACAGGCAATTGCATCATCTATTTCAGAAACTATTTCCTGGTTGGCACAGCATAATGCGATGGAACAAATGATCGTACGTAAATTAGAGAAGCGTATCCGCGATTATTTTACAGATGCCTTTCTTGCTTTTTTTGCTGGATGTGATCGCGTTGAACTGCTCATGCATCGATTACTGGAAAGACTACCCGAGTTTATAGAAGAACAACGTTTGACCTTACGTGTACATCCAGCAGCTACAAGCAAAATTGCACCCGAGCTAGCTGACGATCACAGAATTCGTATCTTATGCGATGATGCCTTGCAACCCGGGCAAGCCTGTTTACAGAGCGATTGGGTAGAGATCAACATCGACGTTGAGCAATCAGCTCATGTGATGCAGCAAGCATTACAACAATGCTATTTTATCGATACCAACGCGAGCCAAGGGACAGCGCTATGCTAAGTCACTATCCTTTAGGTACTTATGCTGTCTCCTCTAGCCATATCGCGCCAGAAAAATCAGCAATGCAACCTGGTCAGGTTGTGCCCGCACGTGTGATGAGTGACATTATTCATGCTGAATTAAATGGTTTAATGGATGAGGCTATCGCAGAAGCGCAAGAAGAAATGAGCTTGGTTCTGGGTGGGCAAATGCGTGATGGCCGACGTACTGCACCACAAGCTGAAAAGCGGCATTGTCTAGCCTTGCTACAGCAATGGATATCACGTAAAGATAATGTTGCTGCGGTTGAGTTTGAAATGTTGTTGAATCGTTTCGCACAACTTGCGGATACGCATGACCCCTTAGCAACGCTACGTCAAGCGCAACTGGATAATGGGCAAATAGCCTTGATATTGGCTACTTTACTATCTAAAGAAGGATTAAGTGCGCAACAACGGAATAAATTAAAGCGCGCTCTATACCAGCTGATGGAAGATGAAACATGGATGTTATCTGTGTTTACTTATCTCGAATTGGGTGCAGTTGCGCCTGAAGCGTTTGAGAAGTTAAAACAAATTTATCAGTATGCTAACCAAAGCGATCTTTCTTTAGTCGAATGGTTCCAGAAGTTTCGCAGCATGCAGGATAGACAGCGAAAATTAAAAGCTCTGCTGTCCGCTTTGTCATTTGAGCTATCCGCACAACGACCTGATTTAAGAGATGCACATCTCGCCGCCGTCGTACACGATTTACAAAAAGTCATGCTGTTTTTAGGTTTAGCAGAACAGTGCCAAAAAATTGCCTCTACATTAGCGCTGCCAAACATCGATGGTGATGTTGTGTTGCTGGAAGTATTGACTGTTGTCGACCAATCATGGATGAGCGTAGACTGGCTCAGTGACCGTTGCGACATGTTAGCTATACCAAGGGGTAAACGGTATATATACATTACGCAGACAGATGAATTGATCGGGATATTGTCTGAAAAATATTTTCGTGATGATGAACAACGCGAAATGTTACGTTCAGCCTACGCAGAATATCGCGACCTGTTGGTTTTGGAAGAAGATGCATGAGTGAAGCTGTCATTATTCATTTAGCCGCTGAATTGTTGTGGATTGTATTGTTACTCTCGGCGCCAGTCGTAGTGGTTGCTTCTATAGTCGGAGTGATTGTTAGCTTAGTCCAAGCACTGACACAAATACAAGACCAAACATTACAGTTTTTGGTCAAATTGGTCGTCGTCAGCATTACCTTGGTGGCCACTTATCATTGGATGGGTAATGTGCTGATGAATTACACCGTACGAAGTTTTGAACAAATCAGTCGTATGGGAGGGTGATATGGCGCGCGCTCATATTCCCCTAGCACAATAGCTTAACTAAGAGAGTTCAGCAGGAGGACAAGATGAACGTCTTGACAGAATGGCTACCAATCACTGGTCTATGTATGATGCGGCCACTTGGTGTGTTTCTGCTACTGCCTGCTTTGACGACGGCTTCGTTGGGCGGAACACTCATACGTAATTCGTTGATATTGATGATTGCCTTACCTGCTGTCCCGGCACATTTGCAGCATCCAGCATGGTTAGCCGCTCAAGGGGCTGGGGATTATTTATGGATAATGCTGGGTGAAATCGCTATCGGCACTATGATAGGCTTTGTCGCCGCAATTCCGTTTTGGGCGATTGATATGGCTGGATTTGTAATCGATACGTTACGTGGTTCATCGATGTCGAGTATTTTCAATCCCAATCTTGGTGAGCAGTCCTCTATATTTGGCTTACTTTTCTCGCATGTGTTAAGTACATTATTCTTAGTCACGGGGGGATTCAATCGATTAATCGAAGCTATCTATCAATCGTTTGTTACTTTCCCTCCAGGTGCTGAGCTTACCTTGCAAGCAACTTTTCTACCATTTTGTACGCAAATATGGCAAACATTATTTGAGTTGTGTCTGCATTTTTCTATGCCTGCGATTGTGGCGATGATATTGATTGATTTTGCTATGGGCCTGATCAATCGTTCTGCAAAACAGTTGAATGTTTTTTTTCTATCTATGCCGATCAAATGCCTATTAGCACTCTTGTTATTAGCCGCTAGTTTGCAATTTGCATTTGCTGATTATTTGTCACGTATTACATTATTTCCAGAGTATGTGCATGATCTGCTGCAGACGCTGCATGTGCAGCGATAGCTATATCACTCACGCTATGAGATCCTGGCACAACATACTGCGGCGGCCTAAATACTGTTCCGCGGCACTCGAAAACGAAGTTTCAGCGTACGCTAACTGTGCACAGCAAAGTTATGTAGGCGCTAAAGACTCATCCCAACCTTACAGGGAACTGCGATGAGTGAAAAGACTGAAAAGCCAACCGAAAAACGATTACGTGATGCACGTAAAAAAGGGCAGGTTTTTAAGAGTGAAGAAATTACGAGCGGCATACAGTTAGCTGTTTTATTTGCTTACTTTGCTTTCCAAGGAGAAGCGTTGCTAGAGAGTGTCCGTGATTTAATTCTAGCTACGCTCACTGTATTGAATCAACCCATCGAGAAGGCAACCGAACATATTCTCAGTGTATTCTTAGAAATTTTATTATTGTTTATGGGGCCACTTGCGTTGCTACTGATTTGCACCACAGTACTTTCTGTCATCGCACAAACCGGGCCTTTGCTCGCATGGGAGGCAATGACATTCAAACTAGATAAGTTGAATCCGCTCGCCAATTTAAAGCAAATGGTATCAATCAAAAGTTTGTTTGAGTTTTGTAAATCAGTTTTTAAAGTAACTGTTTTATCGATTATCTTTTTTTATCTGCTACGACGTTATATGCCTTCTATGCAATTCTTGCCTGGCTGTGGCACCGCCTGTGGTTTAAGTGTGACGACACAACTGATCAGCTGGATGTGGGGTGGCTTGATAGGATTTTATTTGATCATTGGTTTAGCTGATTATGCATTTCAGCGCCATACTACGATGAAGCAATTGATGATGTCGAAAGAGGATATCAAACGCGAATATAAAGATTCTGAAGGCAACCCCGAGGTAAAACATGAGCGCAAAAAAACACATCAAGAAATTCAGAGCGGTTCATTGGCCGCGAATGTTGCCAAATCAAATGTCGTGGTACGTAATCCGCAGCATATTGCGATTTGCTTGTATTATCGTCAAGGTGAAACCCCTTTACCGGTTGTACTAGAAAAAGGGCTTGATGCGATGGCCTTACATATTGTTGCGCTAGCAGAAAAACATGGCGTCCCGATTGTCGAACATATTCCTGTGGCGCGTCATTTGATGTCTACAGTGGAAGCGGGGGGACCAATTCCAACTGAATTATTTGAGCCAGTCGCACAGATTTTACGCTGGGCTATGAATTTAGAATATGAAACACCGTAGTTTAGGCTCAAGTATCTTATGGCTACTGATGCCATTATTGTTTAGCACTACCAGCCAGGCACTGGATACAACCCATACAGCGGTTGCTGAAGCGGGACAGTCTTTGATTTGGTGGTCAGTCATACCTACAACGACAACAAGACCATACGATCTGCGTAGTGTCATGCCAGGGAAGCAGCACAGCGGGACAGATCTTGACGGCCCGCTTGGACTGCGCCGTTCCTTTGACGCGAACGTGACAGCAGGCCCGCACGACGAAGGCGACAGCGCGGTTTCGTACAGCACAGACGAAAACGGCGTTTCAGTAAAGGCGAACGTGAGCGAAGCGAACGTTAAGCAAAGCGACCGGAACTACAAAGTTATACGCATGAAACGGAATTGGAATGATGAACGCTGGCGTGATTGTATTATCCGCATAGCCACTGAATATCAAGTTGACCCTCATCTTATTACAGCCATCATACATAGCGAATCGAATTTTAATCATCAAGCTATCTCACCCAAAGGCGCTTTAGGTCTGATGCAGGTCATGCCTCAAACTGGGGAACGCTTCGGTTTTAAAGAGCTATTTGACCCTGAGAATAATATTCGTGCTGGTACAGCCTATCTAAAATGGTTGTTAGTACGTTTTGAAGATGATGTCACATTAGCATTAGCAGCTTATAACGCTGGAGAAAATGCTGTACTTCGCTATAGAGGTGTGCCGCCGTATAAAGAAACACAAAATTATGTCGCAAAAGTTTTACGTGGTTATAACAAGTATGAATATGTAGCGCACCACCTGGCTCCAAAGCAGCATCCGGTCATGCAAGCCACAAAAAGTTCAGCAGATAAAGACCATATCTCTCAACAAAGTATAAAGTTGATGACCGATATGGTGCACGTTTTAGAGCAAGCTGCAAGGGTATGGGTAACACCAATTCAATAACGCATGATGTTATCCCTACCTGGACCAACAGGGATAGCCAAACTCATGACAACAGATAGTTGACTTGGATGGTATGTTATCTTGCAACTCTCCCATTAATTGATAGCAGAGTTTCTAAACATCAACTTCAGCTTCATTGCCCTTTTTTTCTAACCAAGCACGTCTTGCCGAAGCTTCATTTTTTGCCATCAACATAGTAATCATCGCTTGGGTGCTGTGTTGATCTAATGAGCCAAGTGAAACTGGTAATAACCGGCGTGTATCTGGGTTAAGCGTCGTTTCCCAGAGTTGCTCTGCACTCATTTCACCGAGCCCTTTAAAACGTGAAATTTGCCAGGCGCCTGGATGTAAGCCTTCTTTTTGTAGCTTATCTTCAATCACAGCCAGCTCCCCCTCATCCAAAGCATAGCGTTTTTGCATTGGCCTTTTACCCCGTGCTGGCACATCGACACGAAATAGCGGGGGCTGCGCAATATAGATGTGTCCTTGCTCAATTAGTTTAGGGAAATGCTTAAAAAACAAAGTGAGTAGTAGAACTTGTATATGTGCCCCATCCACATCAGCATCCGACAAAATACAAATTTTGCCGTAGCGTAGGTTACTGAGGTCGGGATGGTCATGTTCACGGTGTGGATCCACGCCGATCGCTACCGCAATATCATGCACTTCATTATTCGCAAATAAGCGATCTGCTTCGGTTTCCCAAGTATTCAGCACTTTACCGCGCAATGGCAAAATGGCTTGAAAAGTTTTATCACGGCCCATTTTGGCGGAACCGCCAGCAGAATCCCCTTCAACTAAGAAAAGTTCATTGCGTTGAATATCGGTACTTTCGCAATCGGTCAGCTTACCCGGTAACACGGCCACACCCGAGCTTTTCTTCTTTTCTATTTTTTGCCCTGCACGGGTTCTCGCTTGCGCCTGGCGAATCACCATTTCAGCTAATTTACGACCTTGCGCTAAATTCTGATTAAGCCACAATTCAAGTGCTGGGCGCACAAAATTGGCAATCAATTTCAAGGCATCCCGTGAATTTAGTTTTTCCTTAATTTGCCCTTGAAATTGTGGGTCGAGTACTTTCGCCGATAAAACAAATGAGACACGCGCAAATACATCTTCGGCTAATAATCGTACTCCTTTGGGTAACAGCGCATGTATCTCAATAAAATTTTTCAACGCTTGGTATAAGCCTTCGCGTAGCCCTGATTCATGTGTACCACCAGCCGGAGTAGGAATTAAATTTACATAGCTTTCGCGTAATGGTGCGCCTTCTTCTGTCCAGGCAATCACCCAACTGGCACCCTCTCCCGGCGCAAACATTTCTTCACTCGGATGGCGCTCGGGGTTAGCAAAATGTTCTGCCTCAAATAAGGGCACAACGAGTTCGCTATGGCCAACCAGTGCCTCCAGTAGATAATCACGTAAACCATGCTGATAGCACCATGATTGTTGCTCACCTGTCTTTTCGTGAGACAAACTGACTTGTACGCCGGCTAATAAAACTGCTTTAGCCCGTAATTGCCGCTGTAACTCGTTAATTGGAATATGTGGCGTATCAAAATATTTGGCATCTGGCCAAATTCGGATATGCGTACCAGTTTGCTTGATATTTTGTAATTTTTGCAACTGTAAAGGCGCTGTAACCTCCCCGTCTGCAAAACTAATGCGCGCACATTTACCGTCGCGCCATACAGTCACTTCTAAGCGTTTGCATAGCGCATTGGTCACCGAAACACCAACGCCATGGAGTCCGCCTGAAAACGCATACGCTCCCTCGCGACCCTTGTCAAACTTACCACCCGCATGGAGTCGAGTAAACACTATTTCAATCACGGAAATACGCTCCTCTGGATGTTGCCCAATTGGGATACCACGGCCATTATCCAAGACACTGATACTGCCATCGGTATGGAGTGTCACGTCAATTTGCTGCGCATGTCCTCCAAGCGCTTCATCAGCCGCATTATCAATTACTTCTTGCAAGATATGTAAAGGATTTTCTGTGCGGGTGTACATACCGGGACGCTGTTTAACAGGCTCCAAGCCTTTTAGTACACGGATAGAGGATTCGCTGTAAGCTGATTTTTTTGTATTAGCCATATACTCAACTTAAATAGTAAGTGGATTGAATAATCGGATGTTGAGAATGCTACACAACTAGGCGAATCCGCCCAAATCAAGACGGACAAAACGTCGACAGCAGTATGTACTGAGCCGTACATAAGCATTGCACGCACCGCCCAACACTAAGCTGGGGCGATGCAACCAGTTGCGCAGAGGCCTCATTTTAGCGATATAAATCAATATTTAGGCGATTGATGCATACAAGTTTAGAAAAAAACACTATCCAGCACAGTGGTCAGCTATAATTTCGCGGGTTTTTCACGGGGCCATCATCCTATTTTGGTCTATTGAGTACTGCACTGTGCTCCTAAGCCCTATCC
>JBIKXM010000179.1:0-3681 GCA_044355755.1 Burkholderiaceae bacterium
TTATCATTTGGATGTTTAAACAGCTGTTCCATTGCTTGGGAGACAGGAAAATCCAGTGTGATATTGCTCGGTGGAATCGGCTGCATAAACCATTTTTGATATAGCTTCTGTGCTGAGCCATCAGTCATCAGGCGCGCGATGACCTTGTCTGCCAGTTGTTTAAACTCGGGGTCATCTTTGCGGATCATACAACCATAAGCCTCGAATGATTGTGGCGTACCAACAATTACCCATTTATTTTTGTCTTTTGCTTTGGCGCGTTCGCCATATAACAAAGCATCATCCATCATAAAAGCCGCGGCACGATGACTTTTTAACATCAGATCTGCTTGACCATGATCTTTAGCACTGACGATGTCCATTTTCATGTTTTTTTCAGCGTTCATTTTTTTGAGTATGCGCTCTGAGGTTGTGCCTGCGGTTGTTACCACGGTTTTCCCACGCAGATCGTCAAAATCTTTGATATTTGAATCTTTGGCTGTCAGTAAACGTGTACCGATAACAAAAATGCTATTGGTAAAAGCGGCTTGTTTCTGCCGTTCAATATTATTAGTCGTCGAGCCACACTCAATATCAATCGTGCCATTTTGCAATAATGGAATACGATTTTGTGAAGTAATTGGAATATCTTTGGCTTTTAATCCAGGGAGTTTTAATTCGCTGCGAATTTCCTGAATAATTTTTTGTGCAATATCGTAAGAGTAGCCTACATATTTATCATTATTTAGCTTGTAGCTAAAAGGAATCGACGCATCGCGTACACCTAAAGAAATTAGGCAGTTATTTGCGCCTTGAGCGCAAGCTGATTGAATTTTTTTTAGTGTGCTGCTGTTTTCCTGAGCAAAGCCGGGTTGCATCAACAAACCAAAACTGACTGCCAGTGGAAGTAAAAAATGTTTCCGCTTCATACATATCTCCTACAAATTAGTGAAACATAGTGGATCTTCTGTACAACTATTCAGAGGATTTTTCTGGAAATGCAAATCACATCAAAAACTGCCTGTCAATAACTCAACAAGGCAGTCTAACAATCTTCTAGCTGGAGTCAACAAAAAAATAAATTAAGGATAGAGCCCTCTGAGTTCACGCGCTTGCAGAATGCGACTACACGCTACTACAAACGTCGCGGTTCTTAATGAGATCGATTTTTCTTGTGCGACTTGCCAAATGGCATGAAAAGCCTCGCGCATAATTCTGACTAGGCGATCGTTAATTTCCTCTTCAGACCAAAAGAAACTGGAAAAATCTTGTACCCATTCAAAGTAACTCACCGTTACACCGCCCGCGTTTGCTAGCACATCTGGGACGACTAACACATTGTTGGCGCTCAAAATATCATCGGCTTCTGGTGTCGTGGGTCCATTCGCACCTTCAACGATCACACGCGCTTGAATCGAAGCGGCGTTGTTTTTATGTATCTGGCCTTCCAATGCAGCAGGAATCAATAAATCACACTTTGTGCTCCAAAACTCCTGGCTGCTCATGCTGTCACCACCGGCAAACCCCAACGCGGAGCCATGCTGTGCAACATGGGCTAACAAACGTGGCACATCCAAGCCGTTCTCATGATAGAGAGAAGTACGATGATCTTGCACGGCCACCACTTTTGCACCGGCTTCATGAAATAAACGGGCGCTCACACCGCCAACATTGCCTAAGCCTTGAATTGCGACACGTAAGCCATGCATGTTTAAACCAAGCTCTTTAATCGCTTCCGCGCCTACGGTAAAGACACCACGTCCGGTTGCCTCAAACCGTCCCAGTGAGCCACCTAAGGCGATCGGTTTCCCAGTTACTACACCGGTTGCTGTGGCGCCACTATTCATCGAATAGGTGTCCATCATCCACGCCATGATTTGATCATTAGTGTTGACGTCAGGCGCTGGAATATCTCTGCTAGGGCCAATTAAGATGTTGATTTCACTGGTATAGCGGCGCGTGAGTCGTTCCAGCTCGGCACGCGATAAAGTGCTCGGGTCGACCCTAATTCCTCCTTTGGCACCACCATAGGGAACATTGATTGCGGCATTTTTGATTGACATCCAAGCTGCTAATGCCATCACCTCTGACAAAGTTACGGCCTGATGGAAGCGAACGCCGCCTTTGCCTGGGCCGCGCGATAAATTATGTTGTACCCGATAGCCCTCAAAATGGGCTACACGTCCATCGTCAAGTTCTATCGGTACATCCACAATTAAAGCGCGTTTTGGACGAATTAAAGTTTCAGTCCAGCGTGCCAACTTACCCAAATGGGGCGTAACACGCTCAACTTGTTTTAAATAAGTTGCCCAAGGACCTAAATTATCCTGATGTAAATAGGACGGAAGTAAGGGGGTACCGCTTGGAGGAAAAGACATAGAACCTCTCGAAAAAATAACAGGGGATTATGCTGGAGCCAGTCATGAGGCGCACACAAGAGTTAATGAATTTTCCACTTTTGTTTGTGACTGGCGAAATACAGACTACTCTCAGAAACAAAGTTTGCATTCTACAAGCAAAAAATACCTTATTTAAAGGTAAAGTCATACTTGGATTTTAGCTGATAGCACTGACACAAAACTGCTACAGCGTCATTTTGAGGCCGTTGGCTAACCATCACGAGCGGTCAAAAGACAAAGCACATCGGCAAGGACGGGATTTCGAGAAGCACGACTGCACGCGACGTAGCCGACTCGATCTGCAAGCCGAGTCGTGGGGCGGAACCCGGGCGGTGCTAACCCATTTCAAGCGTTACTGCGTTGTGCGATTGCGCGGCCAAGAGGCAATACGAGCATCTTACAGTCTGCGTTGGCCTATCATGCTGGAACAAGTTTGCATCACGCTTGGCTCAGAGACTTCCGTGAAAACGCTTAATGACAAGGCACGTAAGCTTCAGGCACAATCCCACAACATTCTTGTTTTTGATATTAATTTATATTTGTTTTTTAGTTTCGAGGAACCCCCATGAATACCCCGCTTACCCCACCTGGTATCCCAGAAGGCAAAATACCTACGTTAAGAACAGTTCCGATGCCGGCTGATACCAATGCCAGTGGTGATATTTTCGGTGGCTGGATTATGGCGCAGGTCGATATTGCCGGCAGTATCCCTGCCACATTAAGTGCGCGTGGGCGTGTTGCTACCGTAGCCGTCAACTCTTTTATCTTCAAGCAGCCGGTGTTTGTGGGCGATATTGTTACTTTTTATGCTAATACAGTAAAAATTGGGCATACCTCGATCACGGTGGATGTTGAGGTCTATGCGCAACGTAATCCGCTGCATCCGGAAGTCGTGAAAGTGACTGAAGCGACGCTAACCTATGTCGCGATTGATGAGAATCGACGTCCTCGACCAGTAGAGTTGATTTGAATTTTGGCGAGTCACCAGCGCGATGGTTAAGCATCATTGCTCAAGCACTCTGTCTGCATATCTAGCGGCGGTACATTTTTAAATTTTTAAAAATACTGAGCAGAAAACACTTGTATTATCGAATGCCGTCGCATGATTAACTGCGTATTTAGAGACCATTGCACAACTGTAGCGAGATGGATAACAAGGTAATCGCGGGGTGCAGTAACTTCGCAATGGTCTCATTCAGTCAATAATTTAGGTTAATCCGCGAGGGCCGTAAAATACTTTGCCAGTAACTATCTATTGATTATTTTGACGGAGACACGAATGACTATCAAAGCTAACGGTTAT
>JBIKXM010000006.1:0-12222 GCA_044355755.1 Burkholderiaceae bacterium
CTGTTCGCCATTTAAAGAGGTACGTGAGCTGGGTTTAAAACGTCGTGAGACAGTTTGGTCCCTATCTGCCGTGGGCGTTGGAGATTTGACGGGGGCTGCTCCTAGTACGAGAGGACCGGAGTGGACGCACCTCTGGTGTACCTGTTGTCACGCCAGTGGCATCGCAGGGTAGCTAAGTGCGGAAAAGATAACTGCTGAAAGCATATAAGCAGGAAACTTGCCTGAAGATAAGATCTCCCTAAGCTTTTAAAGCTTCTAAAGGGTCGTTCAAGATCAGAACGTTGATAGGTCGGGTGTGAAAGCGTAGTAATGCGTTAAGCTAACCGATACTAATTGCCCGTGAGGCTTGACCCTATAACCAGCGTGGTTTACAGCGTAGCAAACATTTACCTAAATCTACACTCTCAACACTTTTATTGTTTCCAATAAGCAAGCATAATATGCTCGCTTAATCGTCTTTGCCTGGTGACCATAGCGAGGTGGAACCACCCCTTCCCATCCCGAACAGGACCGTGAAACGCCTCCACGCCAATGATAGTGCGGATACCCGTGTGAAAGTAGGTAATCGCCAGGCACCCTATACCGCTTCCCTGAATACAAATTCAGGGAAGCCATCACCTAAACAAACTACATAGACACATACGTGTCACTCCTAATTGATGTGCTCTCCCTCAGCTCTCATAACATCAAATTCATCACCTACCAATTTACCTTCAACTCTTAACCTCTACCTTCATCGTATACTCCTCTCTTTTAAAATAAAAACAGTCTAAAAGCCTCCCGTGTGAGTAAAAGCGTGCGGTGCGCGATGCTCCAACAATAGTTAGTGTGATAGAAATTTCATGCTAAAAGCATCGCATAACTTATTGCGTAGTGAAGTAATCGCTTTATTATTTAGCTATTTAATATTTTCTAGTCACTGCATTTTGAATGCGCTCGCTCTAGGTGCGCAGCGTTCATTAAACCTTACTAGTTGGAGTTGGCCGCTGCAAAAGCAGTTTAAGCTTGTCTAAGCGTGCTTGGGGTGTTTCTTGTTGGCTAGGGGCTGGGCTATCCTTTGTTTCTAAATTCATTTCCGCAATAAAACGCGAAGGCTCGCATACTTGCTGCTCGCCCCCTCGTCTGCGGCGTTTGCACCAGCTAATTTTTAGACTGCGCTGTGCGCGGGTAATGCCAACGTACATCAGACGCCGTTCTTCTTCAATATTGACTTCCTCATCAGCTTGTTCAGGGCGTTGCGAGGGCAGCATTTTTTCCTCTATGCCGACCAGAAAAACATGTGGGTATTCGAGCCCTTTGGCTGCATGCAACGTCGACAGACGAACGGCATCTGGGTCGTGCTCGCGATTTTCCAGCCTTGAAAGTAAGGTGACGGACTGGATTAATTCAAACAAATTTTTTCCAGTGTCAGCTAACCCATCAGCATTGTCAAAGCCTGCATGAGCTAACTCATCTTCCTTGGTGCCACGTTGCTTCAGCCAGCTTAAAAAATCAGTTACGTTTTGCCATTTGCTCTGCGCTTGCCGGGCGTCGAAGGTATCGTATAAATAGGATTCATAGCCAATTTGTTTAATTAGCTCATTGATAACGAACTCAGCAGATAAAGTATGAGCTTGATCGCGTAATTTGTGGAGGGCAGCACAGAAAGCACGTAGCGTCTCTAAGGCGCGTGCACCAACCTTTTCCTCAAGCGCGGCGAGATCGCAGCTACTAAACAAACTCAGCTTATACTGACCAGCAAAAATGCCGAGAGCACTTAACGTGGCCGCGCCAATCCCACGACGGGGCGTGGTAATGGCACGTACAAAAGCCGGATCATCCTCCTCGTTCGCAATCAAACGCAAATAGGCACAGATATCTTTAATTTCAGCTTTTTCAAAAAAACTTTGCCCACCAGAAAGCACATAAGGAATTCGTTCGCGCCGTAAGATTTGCTCAAAAACACGAGCCTGATGGTTGTTGCGATACAAAATAGCAAAGTCCCGAAACTGTGCGCGTTTTTCAAATTTTGCGGCTGAAAGCTGAAAGACGACAGATTCTGCTTCATGTTCTTCATCGTTCATACAGGTGACACTGATCGGGTCCCCTAAACCATGTTCGCTCCATAAATTTTTCTCAAAAAGCTTTGGGTTATGCGCAATCACATGATTAGCTGCGGTCAAAATATGCACCGTAGAGCGATAATTTTGCTCAAGCTTAATGACTTGCAGATTCGCAAAATCGGTTTGTAAGCGTTTCAAGTTATCTAGAGTCGCGCCGCGCCAGCCATAAATTGCTTGATCATCATCACCAACCGCGGTAAAAGCCGCTTGGCGCAGGTGAGAATTGCCGGCTAATAATTTGAGCAACTCATATTGGCATACATTGGTGTCTTGATACTCATCAATCAAAAAATATCGGAGGCGGTTTTGCCATTTCAGCAAAATATGGCTATTTTGCGAAAAGAGTGAAACGGGTAGACGAATCAAATCGTCGAAATCAATTGCTTGATAAGCGAGTAAGGTTGCATTGTAGTGACGGTAAATCAGCGCTGCCTGTTGCTCTTCAGGAGAATTTACTTGAGCTTGTGCACGATCCGGATCGATACCCGAATTTTTCCATAAAGAAATTTGATGTTGGATGCGTTGTGCTAACGGTAGGTCTGCGGCATTTAACTGTTCCTGAATTAACGATAAACAGTCATTTGCATCAAAAATCGAAAAGCGTGGCTTAAGTCCAATAGCGTCCGCTTCAGCGCGCAAGATCAACATGCCTAAAGCATGAAAAGTGCAAATCGTTAATTGATTAATTTTGTACTGATGAGCCGTATTTTGCGCTTTAAAGCGCTTACGAATACGCTCCCGCATTTCATTGGCGGCTTTATTGGTAAAAGTAACCGCAGCAATATGCTTGGCTTCAAAGCGTTGTTTCTCTAATAAATAAGCGATTTTCTCAGTGATAACACGGGTTTTGCCGCTACCGGCACCAGCTAAAACCAAACAAGGCCCGGTTATCGCTCGCACCGCCCTCTGTTGCTCAGGATTAAGCTGATACATGAAAAAACTGGATAAAAATGTCTAAAAAATAAGCACTGAGTTTAACATGCACTTAAAAAAGACCCTTGTCTAACTTACTGCGTGCATCGTACCCACTTCCACATCTATCAATTGCGACTGGATATGTCTTGCTCGCTACATGCTAAGTGCCTTGGCTTTGGACGGCTTGCGTCAGTCGTGCAACAGTCATTTTGGGGTAATTCTGAACGCTCTCTTGAGAAAAATACGCATAAAAAAATGCGTCAAAAAAGTGATGCGGAACAACTGCAACGACTTTTATTGACGCATTAAAGATTAGCTAACTAAAACTATATCTACCAAGCGTAGAGATAATTAGAATTTGTAGCCAACAGTTACGCCGCTGTATGTTTGAACTGGATCAACCGTGGTTGTGTCAAAAGAGCGTTTGCGGAAATCAATTTTTTGGAATTCAGCGCCCACGAAAACATTTGATGTAACCATGTGCTTTAAACCAAAGCCATATAAAAAGCCATTGATATTAGCTGAATCAGATTTAAATGCCTTGAGTTGGGCTTTAGCGACACCTAATTTGGCATAGGCTAAAGTTTTGTCCCCAAGATAGACGCCGGGCTCAACGGACAACCCTCTAACCTTTTTAACGGTCATTGAATTAGCATCGGAAATTTTATTTGAGCCTAAGCCATAGAACACATTTGCCGCCAGATTCAGCGTGTTGCCAAAGCTATGAGAATAACCAGCAAAAATTTGGCTACCGAATTTACCTGATCTGCCTAGATCCTCGTCACTTTTGAACAAAGAATCCTTAGTCTTTGCTGAGTTGTTTACCATACCAGCGCTTAGTCCAGCGTATGCGCCATCAAAAGCATTCTAAGCGAAAGCAGAAAAGGAAAAAGCAGCAACGATAGATGCGGCTAAAAGAGTTTTTTTCATATAAACACTACCTTTTTAATACTCAAGAAAAATCCTCACATTTCTTACTTAGAAGCTAAGTGAGGATTTGGGTTGTTACTACTACAGCGGCGGCGAATTATAAAGAAGGCATAAATAATATGCAATTTATAACGAAAGTAGGCATGCTTAAATCAGTTCCTAAACATGGTCAGCTTAAGAAGTCGTTATCAGTGTTTGCAGCCAAAGCAAACTCAGCCCAAAAATCGTGTTCGTGCTACAGCCGAGCAAGTTGGGCTTATTAGAAAATCGAAAAGCAGCAAAAAATCACCATAAAATAGCGTGAAACAGGCTTGATCTGCTTGACAAAGCGGTAGTGTCCCCACATAATCAGCAGCTTTCCGCGGAGGGGTGCCCGAGTGGCTAAAGGGGGCAGACTGTAAATCTGTTGGCTTACGCCTACGTTGGTTCGAATCCAACCCTCTCCACCAACCAGACTACTGGTAATGAATAAACGGATTAAGCGGGTGTAGCTCAATGGTAGAGCAGAAGCCTTCCAAGCTTACGACGAGGGTTCGATTCCCTTCACCCGCTCCAAAAGTAATGTTAAAGCGTGCCCATGTGGCTCAGTGGTAGAGCACTCCCTTGGTAAGGGAGAGGTCGGCAGTTCGATCCTGCCCATGGGCACCAGATATATCGAATAGCGCAGTTGGTTGGTATAACCCAGACTAGGAGTGTGAGAGATGGCAAAAGAAAAATTTGAGCGGACAAAGCCGCACGTGAATGTAGGTACGATAGGACACGTTGACCATGGGAAGACAACCTTAACGGCGGCGATTACGACAGTTCTGTCGAAGCAGTTTGGTGGTGAGGCAAAGGCCTACGATCAAATTGATGCGGCGCCAGAAGAGAAGGCACGTGGTATTACCATCAACACAGCGCACGTGGAATATGAGACGGCGAATCGTCACTACGCGCACGTTGATTGCCCAGGTCACGCGGACTATGTGAAGAACATGATTACCGGTGCGGCGCAGATGGATGGCGCGATCTTAGTGGTGTCGGCAGCCGATGGCCCAATGCCGCAAACACGTGAGCACATTCTGTTAGCGAGACAGGTTGGTGTGCCGTACATCGTCGTGTTCTTGAATAAATGTGACATGGTGGATGATGCTGAGTTGCTCGAGTTGGTCGAGATGGAAGTCAGAGAGCTGTTGTCGAAATACGAATTTCCAGGTGATGATGTTCCTATCATCAAGGGTTCAGCCAAATTAGCATTAGAAGGCGATAAAGGTGAGTTGGGCGAACAAGCTATCCTCTCATTAGCCAAAGCTTTGGATGAATACATTCCGACGCCAGAAAGAGCGGTGGATGGTGCGTTCCTGATGCCTGTAGAAGACGTTTTCTCCATTTCAGGTCGTGGTACCGTTGTGACCGGCCGGGTTGAGCGTGGCATTATCAAAGTTGGTGAGGAGATTGAGATTGTAGGGATTAAGCCGACCATCAAGACAACCTGTACTGGTGTTGAGATGTTCCGTAAATTGCTCGATCAAGGTCAGGCTGGAGATAACGTAGGTATCTTATTGCGCGGCACAAAGCGTGAAGAAGTTGAGCGTGGTCAAGTTTTGTCCAAGCCAGCAAGCATTACGCCACACACCGAGTTCACCGCGGAAGTGTACGTTTTGAGTAAAGAAGAGGGTGGGCGTCATACCCCATTTTTCAACAACTACCGTCCGCAATTCTATTTCCGCACAACAGATGTGACGGGTGCGATCGAGTTGCCAAAAGATAAAGAGATGATCATGCCAGGTGATAACGTCACAATCACGGTAAAACTGATTGCGCCTATCGCTATGGAAGAAGGTTTGCGCTTCGCTATTCGTGAGGGTGGTCGTACCGTCGGTGCGGGTGTCGTCTCGAAAATACTTGTGTAACGCAAGCTTAGGTTCTTTGAAAGATTTATATGGAAAGCCAAAAGCAAAAAATTCGCATTAATTTAAAGGCATTTGACTATCGTCTGATAGAGCAGTCTGCTACAGAAATAGTTGAAACAGCGAAGCGTACAGGCGCGATTGTTCGTGGTCCTGTGCCGTTGCCGACCCGTATTCGTCGATTTAACATACTTCGCAGCCCGCATGTGAATAAAACATCACGTGATCAGTTTGAGATGCGCACCCATCTTCGCTTAATGGATATTGTTGATCCAACAGACAAGACCGTGGATGCGTTAATGAAATTAGATTTGCCGGCGGGTGTTGATGTTGAGATTAAATTAGGTTGATTTTGTAAAGCAAATTGCTTTGCGATAAATAGTCTGATAAAATCGGCGACCTTATTTCTGTTCTGCTTGATATTCTCAAGCAGAACTACATAAAAAAGTTTTAATAAAAACTTTAATGATTTTTGATGGCCAATTGTAGCCATAATGGAGAATAATGTATGAAGCTTTACGGCCTCATTGGTCGCAAAGTTGGCATGACTCGTTTCTTTACAGATGATGGGGTTTCAGTACCTGTTTCTGTAATTGAAGTTGGCGCCAACTATGTGACGCAAGTTAAGACAGATGCTGTAGATGGTTATAGTGCCATTCAACTCTCTTTTGGTCAGCGTCGCTCGTCTCGTCTTTCTAAGGCTGTTACAGGCCATCTTGCCAAAGCAGGTGTTGAGTCTGCTCTCTACTTTAACGAATTTAGAGTAGCTCCCTCAGATATAGCTAATTTCAATGTCGGTGATGCCCTTGGTGTGGACTTATTATCCATAGGGCAAAAAGTCGATGTCTCAGGCGTGAGTCTAGGTAAAGGTTACGCCGGAACAATTAAGCGTTACAACTTTGGTTCTGGTCGCGCTACGCACGGTAACTCTCGCTCGCACAACGTTCCTGGGTCGATTGGTATGGCTCAAGATCCAGGTAGAGTTTTTCCTGGTAAAAAAATGACCGGAAGGCTCGGAGGAGTATCTTGTACGGTGCAAAATTTAGAGGTTGCGCGAGTTGATTTGGAGCGGGGTTTGGTGCTGATTAAGGGCGCTATCCCTGGCTTTGATGGTGCCCGTGTGATTATCTCTCCTGCGATTAAAACATTGTCGAAGTAAGGGGAGGCTATGCAAATTCAAGTATTAAACGAAGTCGGGTCGCTAAACGATTCCATTCAGGTGTCCCCTGAGGTTTTTGAGCGTGATTATAACGAGGGCTTGGTTCATCAGGTTGTAGTTGCCTATCAGGCGAATGCTCGCAGTGGTAATAGAAAACAAAAAGATCGTGCGGAAGTGCGTCACAGTACTAAAAAGCCCTGGCGCCAAAAGGGTACGGGGCGTGCTCGTGCAGGTATGGTTTCCTCGCCTATTTGGCGTGGGGGTGGTCGTACTTTCCCGAATTCGCCGGAGGAGAATTTTTCTCAAAAGGTGAATCGTAAGATGTTCCGTGTGGCAATGTGCTCAATCTATTCAAGACTCTTGGCGCTTGGTCGTTTACAGGCAGTCAAAGATTTTTCCCTTGCTGCGCCAAAAACCAAAATATTTGCAGAAAAAATAAAGTCCATGGGGTTGCGCTCGGTCTTGCTGATTACGGATCATGTAGATGAGGCTCTATATTTGGCTTCCCGTAATTTGCCGCATGTTTCGGTGGTTGAGCCTAGATATGTTGATCCATTGTCACTTCTTTCTTATGAGAAAGTTTTGGTGACGGAGGCTGCAATTCCTCATATTGAAAGGCTGTTGAAATGAACAAGTCTATTGAGAAAAAAACCGATCATCGGCTTTTCCGTGTTTTGCTTGGTCCTGTTGTGTCAGAGAAAGCAACGATGGTTGCAGATGCAAATGGACAGGTTATGTTTGATGTTGCGCCTGATGCCGATAAGATTGAGGTTAAGGCAGCAGTTGAGCTATTGTTCAAAGTTAAAGTTGAGTCAGTTCAGATGTTGGTGCGTAAAGGTAAAAAGAAGCGTTTTGGTCGCTACCTTGGCGTTAGAAACCAACAAAAACGCGCTTATGTGAAGCTTGAAAAAGGGCAAGAGATCAGTTTTGGGGAGGGTTATTAATATGGCGCTAATTAAAACTAAACCTACTTCGCCTGGGCGCCGCTCGATGATAAAAGTGGTTAACCCCGATTTACATAAGGGGCGGCCACATGCAGCGTTGCTGGAGAAAAAGACGCAGAACGCTGGTCGTAACAATAATGGTCACATTACAGTTAGACACAGAGGCGGTGGGCATAAGCGTCATTATCGTGTTATAGACTTTAGTCGCAGTGATAAAGATGGTATCCCAGCAAAAGTCAGTCGTTTAGAGTACGACCCGAACCGTAGTGCGAATATTGCTCTATTGAGCTTTGTTGATGGGGATTGGCGTTACATTGTTGCGCCAAAAGGGTTGCAGGTAGGACAAGAAGTTTTAAGTGGTTCTTTTGCGCCAATTCGGGTTGGTAATAACTTGCCGATCAGAAACATACCGGTTGGCTCCACGGTTCACTGTATAGAAATCTTTCCAGGCAAGGGTGCGCAAATTGCCCGTTCCGCTGGCGCGAGTGCGCTCTTGTTGGCAAGAGAGGGTTTGTATGCCCAAATCAGATTACGCTCAGGTGAAGTTCGTCGGGTTCATGTGAACTGCCGGGCTACAGTCGGAGAAGTAGGTAACGACGAGCATGCGTTGCGTAAAATTGGTAAGGCAGGTGCTACACGTTGGCGCGGTATTAGGCCAACAGTGCGAGGCGTTGCAATGAATCCTGTTGATCACCCACATGGTGGTGGTGAAGGAAAAACAGGCGAGGCCCGTGTTCCTGTGTCGCCTTGGGGTACGCCTACCAAAGGCTATAGAACAAGACGTAATAAACGCACAAGTAGCATGATTGTACAACGTCGTTACAAACGTTAAGAAAGAAGGAATTAGATGACACGCTCAGCAAAAAAGGGACCCTTTTGTGATCTGTATTTGCTTCAAAAAGCAGAGGTAGCCCTAGCTAATAAAGATAAAAAGCCCATAAAAACATGGTCACGGCGCTCAACAATACTTCCCGAGTTTATTGGTTTGACGATAGCTGTACATAATGGGCGTCAGCACATGCCAGTTTATATTTCCGAAAATATGGTCGGGCACAAATTGGGTGAATTCGCGTTAACGCGAACATTCAAGGGTCATGCTGCTGATAAAAAAGTGAAAAAATAGGGGTAGAGGCTATGGAAGTAAAAGCTATTCATCGAGGAGCCCGGATTTCGGCGCAAAAGACTAGATTAGTTGCAGATCAGATTCGTGGTTTATCGGCTGCTAAGGCGCTGAATGTGTTGCTATTTAGTCCTAAGAAAGCATCAACAATTCTGAAGAAAGTAGTTGAGTCTGCGCTTGCTAATGCAGAGCATAATTTGGCTGCAGATGTTGACTCACTTCGAGTAAAAACAGTTTGTGTTGATAAAGGCACATCGCTCAAGAGATTTTCAGCGAGAGCTAAAGGGCGTGGTAATCAAATTGAAAAACAAACGTGTCACATCACTGTGACGCTCGGTAACTAAGAGGTTGAGATGGGTCAAAAAATTCACCCAACAGGATTCCGTTTGGCAGTGACTAAAAACTGGTCATCTCGCTGGTATGCAGAGTACAAGCAGTTTGCGGGTATGCTGCAACAAGATATTGAAGTTAGAAGTTTTTTGAAAAAACGCTTAAAAACGGCTTCTGTTGGAAAAATTTTGATAGAGCGCACAGCAAAAAATGCTCGCATTACTATCTACAGTGCCAGGCCAGGGGTGGTAATCGGAAAAAAAGGTGAGGATATTGAGCATTTAAAATCCCAGCTTAAAAAAATGATGGGTATTGCTGTTCATCTCAATATCGAAGAAATCCGTAAGCCAGAACTAGATGCGCAACTTATTGCTGACTCGATTACGCAGCAGTTAGAAAAACGCATCATGTTTAGACGTGCTATGAAACGTGCTATGCAGGCGGCCATGCGTTTAGGAGCTCAGGGGATAAAGATCATGAGTTCTGGACGTTTGAATGGAATAGAGATCGCCCGTACAGAATGGTATCGTGAGGGCCGTGTTCCTTTGCATACACTACGTGCGGATATTGACTATGCGTCTTCAGAGGCTGAGACGACCTATGGCATTATTGGTGTGAAAGTTTGGATTTATCGTGGTGATAAAACAAATCATTTTGATAATCAAGCGGTGGTCGCTGAAGAAAACGTTCAAGAAGAAAAACGTGCTCGTCGTAAAGATCCTCGCTTTGGGCATCAAAAAAATCGTCAGGCTGCTGCTGCCGAAAAAGCGCCAGACCATACTGATGCTGCGGCCAAGCCTTCAGCTGAAAAAAATAGTTCGAATAAGCGTTCTCGCAAACCCGTTGCTACGGATGCCGAGAAAGATAAGGAATAACAATGTTGCAACCTAAACGTAGAAAATACCGGAAAGAGCAAAAAGGCCGGAATAAAGGAATCGCTACACGAGGTAACACAGTTTCTTTTGGCGATTTCGCTTTGAAAGCTGTTGGTCGGGGGCGCTTAACTTCAAGGCAAATCGAGGCAGCGAGGCGTGCCATGACCCGCCATATTAAGCGTGGTGGCCGGATCTGGATTCGTATATTTCCGGATAAGCCAATCTCTCGTAAGCCGGCTGAAGTCAGGATGGGAAATGGTAAAGGTAATCCAGAGTACTACGTTGCAGAGATACAGCCAGGAAAAGTGCTCTATGAGATGGATGGTGTTGACGAGGTTTTAGCTCGAGAGGCCTTCCAGTTAGCGGCAGCAAAATTGCCGATAATGACGACTTTCGTAAGTCGACAAATAGGAATGTAAGAGGAATAAAGTGAAAAGTGCGGACCTTCGTCTTAAAAATGTAGCTGAGCTTAATGATGAATTAAGTGCTTTGTTAAAAGCCTATTTCAACTTAAGAATTCAAAAAGCAACGCAACAGTTACAAAATACCAGTTTATTTAAAAAATATCGCCGTGATATTGCGCGTGTTCGCACAGTGCTTTCGGAAAAGGGTGGTTCTAAATGACTCAGGAAATCAAAAAAAACAGTAGAGTCCTGATGGGTCGCGTTTGTAGCGACAAGATGGACAAAACAGTTACCGTGCTGGTTGAGCGCAGTATCAAGCATCCTTTGTATGAGAAATTTATTGTCCGCTCTAAGAAGTATCATGCCCATGATGAGCTGAACCAATACAAACAAGGTGATGTAGTAGAAATTCAGGAATGTCGCCCGTACTCCAAAACTAAGGCTTGGACTGTTATACGTTCTGTTAATCAGTCAGGGGCGGTATGATTAAAAATTTATTAGTACTGACAAGTCTAAGTCAGGATGGGGTTTAAAAATGATTCAGTCTGAGAGTAGTCTAGAAGTCGCAGATAACAGTGGTGCACGTAGAGTGATGTGCATAAAAGTGTTAGGTGGCAGTAAACGTCGCTACGCAAGTATTGGCGATCTGATCAAAGTAACGGTCAAAGATGCTGCTCCTCGTAGTCGAGTAAAAAAGGGCGATATCTATTTTGCTGTGATTGTACGTGTGGCTCAAGGCGTACGTCGTAGTGATGGTTCGCTGATTAAATTTGACACAAATGCAGCGGTTCTTCTGAATGCTAAACATGAGCCAATCGGGACACGTATATTTGGACCGGTGACGCGCGAGCTGCGTAATGAGAAATACATGAAGATCGTTTCGCTTGCTCCTGAGGTGTGGTAGAAAATCATGAAAAAAATTCGTAAAAATAGTAAAGTCAAGCTTCTTTGCGGTAAAGATAAAGGCAAAGAAGGAACCGTGTTAGCTGTGTTGGGTGATTTAGTTACTGTAGAAGGCGTTAATATAGTAAAGAAACATGTCCGCCCCAATCCATCTAAAGGGGTTCAAGGTGGAATTATAGAAAAAACCATGCCAATCCATATTTCAAATTTGTTGGCTATAGACTGAATAAGACCTGCTTGGGGATTAGGATAAGTTTCTTAAAGGGTAAAAAATTATGGTAGCGCGTCTACAAAATTTTTATAAAGAAAAGGTAGTGCCAGATTTAATGGCTAAGTTCCAGTACAAATCAGTAATGGAAGTGCCGAAAATTGAGAAAATTACTTTGAATATGGGGGTGGGCGAAGCTGTCTCCGATAAAAAAGTAATTGATTTTGCTCTGGCCGATATGACCAAAATTGCTGGGCAAAAGCCAGTCATCACAAAATCTCGTAAAGCTATAGCTGGCTTTAAAATACGCCAAGGATATCCGATAGGTGTCATGGTGACTTTGAGAGGCGAGCGGATGTATGAGTTCCTCGATCGTTTAGTTACGGTTGCGTTGCCTCGGGTGCGTGATTTCCGGGGAATTTCTGGGAAATCATTTGATGGTC
>JBIKXM010000180.1:0-3661 GCA_044355755.1 Burkholderiaceae bacterium
AAATAATGAATATTGAGTTTGCGCAATTTAGTGCGACCACATTAAATGGCGCACCCACCGATCTAAGTTACTGTATCGGTAAGGTGGTCTTGGTGGTGAATACAGCGAGTCGCTGTGGCTATACCTATCAATACGCTGGTTTGGAAAAATTGTATCGGGCCTATGCTGATGATGGATTCCTTGTATTGGGTTTTCCATGTAACCAATTTGCGCGTCAAGAACCTGGTAGTGACCTTACGATAGCCGATTTTTGTCAGGTAAATTATGGGGTTAGCTTTCCCATGTTTGCCAAAGTTCTTGTGAATGGCCCGGATGCCCATCCGCTCTTCCAAGTTTTAAAGTCTGCCGCACCAGGTATTTTCGGTACCCAAGCAATTAAATGGAATTTCACCAAATTTCTGATTAACCGCCAAGGAGAGGTAGTCAAACGTTTTGCGCCACATGTGCCGCCAGAAAAATTAAGTCAATACATTGAAGCATGGCTCTGAGTCGAGTAAATCCAGTACGTATACTAACCATCGCGGGTTCTGATAGTAGTGGTGGCGCAGGTATTCAGGCCGACATTCGGACGATTGCAGCGCTAGGTGGACATGGCTTAACCGCAATTACGAGTATCACGGCACAGAATAGTTTGGGTGTATTTGCGCAAAAAGCGATTACGGATGATTTACTGACCGCGCAGATTGATGCTGTTGTTGCGGATATTGGTGTTGATGCTGTCAAAATTGGGATGCTGCCCACGCCAGAGAGTGCGGTAGTGGTGGCCGATGCGCTGCAACGGCATCAACTTAAAAATATTGTTTTAGACCCTATATCACGTGCTAGTTCTGGCCCAGCATTGACTACGATTGAAACACAAGCAGTGATAAAACAGCGGTTACTACCACTTGTTGATTTAGTGACGCCGAATTTAGATGAAACGTATGACTATTTTCAGCATGCTGTTAGGTCTCGCGTAGATATGCTTTCAGCCGCTCAAGCGTGGTTAGCCCAAGGGTGTCGCGCGGTGCTAGTAAAAGGTGGGCATTTAGCCGCAACAGAATTATCAGATTACTTTTGCACACAGCAGGGTCAGGAAGAGTGGTTTTTACACCCACGTATTGAGACTCGGAATCTTCGTGGAACCGGATGCACACTCTCGACCGCGATAACTGTACAGCTAGCTTATGGACATGCCGTGAGCCAAGCGATTCGAGATGCGGTTCAATTTGTGCAACAGGCTATTGCGGCGGCACGCTTAGAAACATTATCAAAAGTAAGTGGTCCGTTACGCCAACGCTAGTCGCTGCCTGCCTAAAAATACAGGATTGAGGCACAACTATTTCTGTAAGGCGTAACGTCGCTGGGGTAGTTTTGTGTAAATTCTGAATCAATGCAAAGTCAATTTATTTGTTAGCATTACGGTTATTTAATTAATCTTATTTTATTCATTTTTATGAGCGTCTCTATTAAAACAACCAATGATATCGCGCACATGCGCGTTGCCGGTAGACTCGCATCAGAGGTGCTTGATTACATTACGCCATTTGTAAAGCCTGGGGTGACAACCGCCGAACTTGATCGCTTGTGTCATCAATATATGCTGGAGGTGCAGAATACAATTCCCGCACCGCTTCATTATCAGCCTCCAGGTTACCCACCCTACCCAAAATCAATTTGTACTTCAATTAACGATGTGATTTGTCATGGGATCCCTAATGATAAGCAGCTGCGCTCTGGAGATATAGTTAACCTTGATGTTACAGTGATTACCAAGGATGGCTACTTCGGTGATACCAGTAGAATGTTTCTTGTTGGTCAGGCCAGTATTTTGGCGACCCGGCTGTGTCAAGTGACTTACGAGGCAATGTGGTGTGGTATTAACCAGATTCGTCCTGGCGCTCGTTTGGGAGATATAGGTTATGCCGTTCAAAGCCATGCGGAAGCGGCTGGATATAGCGTTGTTAGAGAATACTGTGGACATGGTATCGGAAAAGTTTTTCATGAGGACCCACAAGTATTGCACTATGGCCGTCCGCACAAGGGTTTGCAGCTAGAGCCGGGAATGATTTTTACAGTGGAGCCAATGATTAATGCCGGTAAACGAGAGGTACGTACCATGCCCGATGGCTGGACTGTTAAAACCAGGGATCGAAGCCTATCAGCGCAATGGGAGCATACCGTGCTTGTGACCGAAAAGGGTTACGAAGTATTAACGCTATCGGCTGCTAGTCCACCTCCGCCTGAACAAATAATAAATGATTCAGCTTTTTTAAAATAAAAAATGGTGCAATCAGAACCACATCACAATCTCTGTGTTTACCTTGAAGATAACAAGCAGAAAATCTTTAGAGAGTTTCTTGCTGGAGGTTTACTTTCTCAATTACATCAAGATCTTAAGAAATTGATCGATGACTGCGTGTTGCAGATTTGGTCAATGACAGTTAAGGCACAGAATAGTGTTTTGATTGCGATAGGTGGGTATGGTCGTGCGGAGGTGTTTCCATATTCAGACGTCAGTCTGTTACTGTTAACCTCTGATCATGACGCTACTATTCAAAAATTGCACCTTGAAAATTTCGTTAAGCTATGTAGTGATGCTGGTTTAACGATCAATCTAAGCGTCAAGAGTGTCGCGGATTGTTTAGCCAGCGCGGGACAGGATATCTTATTCCAAACTAGTCTGCTCGATCTACGTTTCCTCGATGGTAGTCAGCATTTATTTGATCGTTTTAATCAACAGCTGTTGTCCAAGATAGACCCGCAAGCATTTTTCTATGCCAGGCAAAAAGAAATACAGCAACGATACATACAATATCAGGAAACACCGTATGCGCTCGAGCCAAGCTGCAAGGAGAGCCCGGGTGGTTTACGTGATTTGGAAGTTGTTTTATGGATAAGTCGAGTAGCCGCTCTGGGCAAGACTTGGCAGTCACTGGTAGATAAAAATTTATTAACCGCGTATGAGCTACGTGAATTATTACGTAATCAAAAATTGCTCCAGAGGATACGCGCACATTTACATTTGCTGACGAATCAGAAACAAGACACCTTGCTTTTTGAATTACAACCGTTACTGGCAGAGCGTCTGGGTTTTGCGTATGGTGATCATCGCCAAAATAGTGAGCAACTAATGCATGAATATTACTTGGCTGCCAAACGTGTAACCCAGATTAACGCTATCTTGATGCTGGAAATTGAAGGTGTATTGTTTCCAAAAGAATTTCAGGTTAAGCGACAACTAAATGCTGATTTCTATGAACGTCAAGGGCTGCTTGAGATCGCACGCGATGATTTATTTCAGCTTTACCCCGAAAAAATATTGGAGACTTTTTGGCTCTCTACACAAACACCTGATGTCAGAGGCTTATCTTCTAAAACCTTGCGAGCACTTTATTTAGCACGCAATAAAATGGATGCAAATTGGCGCAGTGATGCACGTAATCATGCATGTTTTTTAAGGATAATGCAGCAAACATCAGCTAGTGTTAGCGATACTTTAAAGCTGATGAATCAAACTGGAGTACTAGGCCGTTACTTACTCAATTTCCGACAGGTCATGGGAAAAATGCCACATGACTCATTTCTTGAATTCAACTATGAAGTGCAATTTTGAAGAAGAGTGGTTAAGAGGCGAGAATGCGATAGCATCCAAGCTTTTTGACTCGCCAGTCGAAATTGC
>JBIKXM010000181.1:0-3637 GCA_044355755.1 Burkholderiaceae bacterium
CATCGTTGGCATTTATTATTTACCAGTTGAGTGGTTAACTTTGTCCGGCAAAAATAGCGTAGCCACTGCATTTTTTATCTGTGCCGCGCTAACTGACTGGTTAGATGGATTCCTGGCGAGACGCTGGCAGCAAACTTCTAGTTTCGGCGCTTTTCTAGACCCCGTCGCAGATAAACTGATGGTCACTACAGCATTATTAGTTCTGCTTCATTTAGATCGCGTCAATGTGCTGATTGCGCTGGTCATTATTGGTCGTGAAATCGCGATCTCAGCATTGCGTGAATGGATGGCACAAATTGGTGCGACGCGCAGTATTGCTGTCAATTTTTTAGGAAAACTAAAAACTGCGGTACAAATGGTCGCTATCCCTATGTTGTTATTTAATAACACGATTCACAACTTCGATACCGCATTGGTTGGCTATTGGATGATTTGGCTAGCCGTATTGCTAACCATTTTATCAATGGGCTACTACTTGCGTTTAGCGTTACCTACGATTATTGCCAACAGTAAATAAGGTGTCATGTTGGTCCCTGTAACAGCATCCCCTCTTCAGTTAACGCAAGGTACACCGATTACGCCTGAAGAGATTTGCCTGTGTTGCGGCCCATTATTATCCCATGATGAATACATGACGACCTATCTAGAACGCGAGTATCGATGTCATATTCATCTAGAAAAGATAAGTCAATCGCACAACGCAAACCATTTGATCAGACAAGTTTTACTGAATGATCAGGCACACCAGACGTACATCATTTCCCAAATTAAAATATATCTCGCACAGTTTAGTCTTGCGACTCAAGAACAGCTGATTCATTCTAATTTACCCTTTGGGCGTATTTTGGCCGAACTCGAAGTTACACCTACTTTTTCTAAACGCCAATTCTTAAAAAAAATCGCCCCCTATCCGCTCATATCAAACCTAAAACCAGCCCGATTATGCAAGCAGCATTTTCAGCCCTATACAGATATCAAGCAGCATGCTAATTACAAGAAAGATCAGCCAGAATCGAGATTTACGGAGCACTGCAGCACACTGCCCGAGACCGTTTTTCTTACACACAAACAAGTAGAATGCGCTCTAAGTGCTAGTGCACCGTCACCGAGCAACTTGTCGAGTCCGGCCCAACTCAGAAATAGACCGGTACCAGCCGTTATCCAAAAAACTTACTTTGGGCGTTTCCATCAAATCCTTGACCATCGGGCGTGTATTCTTGCAGATGTTTATGAATGGATTGCTTGAGTCATGGATAGCGCAATACCATAGGCAGATATAAAAGTGGATAGCATATCCAATGAATTGAATTAGATTCCCTGTTGTAGGCGATCGCGTAAGGTGATGTACACGCCACGGCCTGCCTCCCCCGTGACCCTTCGACAAGCTCAGGGTCAATGGGTGAAATTTAATACCCACTACCCCATTCGTCTTAAGCTTGTCGAAGGATGAACCAGATAAAATTTTATGTACGATCAACTAAATACATTAGATAAAATTCGTCTATTTGAATCGGTTGCATAACTGTAGCGAGCGAGCAAAAGCAAGGCACATAGTCAAGGATGGCGTTTCGTGCCTCACTGCTGCACGCGAGTACATCAGTATTGAGTTCCAGCATCACTTAGCTACACGCCGTTAGACTACACTGAAACGTGCGGTTTGGGTTGCACAGTTAGTTGTGCAATGGTCTCTCATTAGCAATTTAGCGTATTCTGTTACCCTTAATCCTTTACACCGAACATAATAATGAATTCTCCCTCTGTCGATGCGGATATCGCAGCACTTAAAACACCTCCTCACTCAATCGAAGCCGAACAGTCTGTTTTAGGTGGTCTTCTTTTAGACAATTTAGCTTGGGACAAGGTAGGCGATTTCCTGAATGAAGAGGATTTCTATCGCTTTGACCATCGCTTAATTTATCACCATATCGGTCGCCTGATCAGTGCTAATAAACCAGCGGATGTGATTACTGTATTTGAAACTTTAAAGCAATCTGGCAAAGAGAATGAAGCTGGCGGGTTAACTTATTTGAATGCACTGGCGCAAAATACACCGAGTGCGGCCAATATTCGTCGTTACGCAGAAATTGTGCGTGAGCGAGGTGTCTTACGCCAATTAATTACCGCCGCCGATGAAATTACAACGACTGCATTTAATCCAGAAGGACGTGAAGTTCGACAAGTATTAGACGAGGCCGAATCAAAAATTTTTGCAATCGCTGAAGAAGGTGCACGCGGACAACAAGGTTTTCAAGAAATTCAGCCGTTGCTGGGACAAGTGGTTGAACGCATTGACGAGTTATATAACCGTGATAATCCAAATGATATTACTGGTGTACCCACTGGCTTTGCTGATCTAGACAAAATGACTAGCGGTTTACAAGCCGGCGATTTAATTATTGTTGCCGGTCGCCCCTCGATGGGTAAAACCGCTTTTTCGCTGAATATTGGTGAATATGTTGCGGTTGAACAAGGTCTACCGGTAGCCGTTTTTTCTATGGAAATGGGTGCGACACAGCTCGCCATGCGTATGCTTGGCTCAGTTGGTCGCCTCGATCAGCACCGCCTCCGTACCGGGCGTCTGGCTGATGATGACTGGCCGCGCCTTACGCATGCGATTCAAAAAATGAATGAGGCACAACTCTATATTGATGAAACACCTGCTCTCAATCCGATTGAATTACGTGCCCGCTCACGCCGTCTCGCCAGAACTTGTGGCAAACTAGGACTGATTGTGGTCGACTATTTGCAGTTAATGTCTGTCAGCCATGGCGGCGAAAACCGTGCAACAGAAATATCAGAAATTTCACGCTCACTAAAAGGCTTGGCCAAAGAGTTAAATTGCCCTGTGATCGCACTCTCACAGCTAAATCGTAGCCTGGAGCAAAGACCAAACAAGCGCCCGGTCATGTCAGATTTACGTGAATCCGGTGCGATTGAACAAGATGCCGATATTATTTTATTTATCTATCGCGACGAAGTGTATAACCCTGACTCAACCGATAAGGGAACCGCTGAAATTATTATCGGCAAGCAACGGAATGGCCCTATTGGCAATGTACGCCTGACTTTCTTAGGGCAATATACCAAATTTGAGAATTATGCGGGCACACAAACAAACTATTTTGCTGGCGATTAATTTATTGGGTCATGCCTCCAATCAGTTGCCTGTTTCCTTTATCTAAAGAGGCTGTCACAAAACGCATGTACTTGATTATCTCGTTCACCCTGAGCTTGTCGACGGGTCACGGGGATGACAGGCTGTGTCATCATCACCATACGCGACAGCCTACAAGAGGGGATCTAATTTAATTCATTAGATACACTACTATTTATTTGATATTTAAAAATCTGTGTGAAGCATTGGGATATTTTTTGTCGCGTTATTGATAATTATGGTGATGCAGGCGTATGCTGGCGCTTAGCTAAACAATTAGCTGAAGAATATGGTCTGTCTGTTCGTTTATGGATTGATGACCTGAATACTCTTGCCTCTTTAGTCCCTGAGATCTCTCCGCAACAAGTCATCCAAGCGATTCGACCTGGGCTAACAGTTTGTCACTGGCGTACCCCCTTCCCTCAAACACATGCAGCTGATGTCGTAATCGAAGCTTTTGCTTGTACGTTACCAGATAGCTAT
>JBIKXM010000182.1:0-3624 GCA_044355755.1 Burkholderiaceae bacterium
AAGGTATGAAAATTTAAATTAAAAGTTAATGCCTGTGTTGATGCCTTCATTTGTGGCCCAACACACCCATTGAGTAATAGCGCTACTACCAACCCAATCCATGCGAACCTACGTGATTCAAGTAATCTCAGCTTGCTCATGATCGTGCTTTCAAATAAAAACTCTCAAAGAAGAACTGTGTACTGATCTAGTTTTGCGACTTCTTCACCAGAAAACCGTGGCGTTGTTGCAAGATTAGCTTATTTTGCACAAACATGGCAATTATCGACGATCCTGATCATTGATCTGGATAAAACAGGATGTCCATAGGCGCTGATCAGATCATTGCACAACCGCCTCGTCCTTACCCATGCCCTTGTCTCTCTCGCGCTCGCGACTGTTGTGCAATGACCTCGTACAGGTAATTTTTTCTAACTAGGACTATCTGAGATAATCCAGCCTGAAAGGAAGCTATCTTGTTGAATGCAAAAAATAAAAATGTCTATCTAATCGGCTTAATGGGTGCGGGCAAAAGCACACTGGGTCGGGCGTTGGCACGCAAACTGAATAGACCTTTTTATGACTCAGACCAAGAATTGCAGACTAAATGTGGCGTAGCCGTATCAGTTATTTTTGATTTAGAAGGAGAAGCTGGCTTTCGGCAACGAGAAACTCAGGTACTACAAGAATTAGTCCAACATCAAGGTATTATTCTCGCGACTGGCGGCGGCGCCATTCTTCGTGAAGAAAATAGAATTTTACTTAAACAACATGGTACGGTTGTTTATCTGCGGGCAACCCCTGAAGACTTATGGTTAAGACTATGCCATGATCGCAGCCGCCCGCTCTTGCAAACTCCCGACCCACAAAATAAATTAAGCACACTCTACGCGCAACGGGATCCCCTCTACCTAGAAATAGCGGATTTTGTGATTGAAACAGGCACACCAAATTTAACGCGCCTATTACATATCGTTATGCAGCAACTGGAATTAGCTGGAATTACTCTTTTATGATCACGTTATCGGTTCATCTCAACACACGCTCTTATCCAATTTATATTGGCTCCGGTATGCTGGGTCAGTCTTTATGCTATCAGCCACATATCGCAGGAAACAAAATCGCTATTGTCAGTAACCCCAATGTCGCACCTTTGTATGCCGACCAGGTGACGCAAGCACTAACACAACTCGGCAAACAAGTATTCCATATCACCTTGCCAGATGGCGAGGCCTTTAAAAGCTGGGACTCGCTGAATCATATTTTTGATCAATTACTCGCTGCTCAAGCGAATCGCCAGACCACCTTAGTTGCTTTAGGCGGGGGTGTGATCGGCGATATCACTGGCTTTGCTGCAGCTTGTTATATGCGTGGCATCCCCTTTCTGCAAATTCCGACGACATTACTGGCCCAAGTCGATTCTTCGGTTGGTGGCAAAACAAGCATTAATCACCCATTAGGGAAAAATATGATTGGTGCGTTTTATCAACCCAAGACGGTCATCATCGATACCGATGTCTTAACCACCTTGCCCAGACGCGAGTTCATCGCGGGACTTGCTGAAGTGATTAAATATGGCCTGATTGCTGATGCTGATTTTTTTGTCTGGATAGAGCAACATATAGCGGCACTATTAGCCTGCGACCCTGAAACACTTCGCTATGCCATACAACGTTCATGTGAAATTAAAGCAGCGATTGTTGCGCAAGATGAATATGAGCAAAACATCCGTGCCATTTTAAATTTTGGACATACTTTTGGTCATGCAATAGAAACCGGACTAGGCTATGGTACCTGGTTACACGGCGAAGCGGTTGCCTGCGGTATGGTCATGGCTACCGGGCTATCATGCGCTTTAGGCTTAATTCCTAGCACCCTATATCAACGTGTACGCCGTTTGTTGCAAGCCTGTCATTTACCGGTTGTGGCACCTGCCCTAGGAATAGAACGCTATTTAGCATTCATGGCACACGATAAAAAAAATACCGACCAAGCTATACGCTTTATTTTGTTATCGGGATTAGGGAAAGCACAAATCAGCACAGCTCCCACTGAAGTTATCATCCATACCTTACAAGCAGCAATTCAAGCCCCAGCTGGGTTAGGATAATTATCATCATGTACGCTATAGTTTGTTGATCTATTGCCTCTTTATCTATTCAATCTCATGTTAAACACGATAGACAGCGCTGCTCAAAGACCATATCAATATCGGGCGTTAGCTCCTTACGCCGTGCATCCCGATCAAAGTCGTGGCCGACGTTATGCGGAACCCAATTCCATCTCTCGTACCCCTTTTGAACGGGATCGTGATCGGGTAATCCATTGCGTTGCTTTTCGCAGGTTGGAATATAAAACCCAAGTGTTTGTCAATCACGAAAACGACTTATTTCGTACCCGTCTAACCCATACGCTGGAAGTAGCACAAATTGCCCGTTCAATTGCTCGCAACCTGAATCTGAACGAAGATTTAGTGGAAGCCATCGCGCTGAGTCATGATTTAGGTCACACACCGTTCGGGCATGCTGGGCAAGAAGCATTGAATATCTGTATGCGTGACTATGGTGGTTTTGAACATAATCTCCAATCCTTACGCATCGTCGAGGAACTCGAACATCGCTATGCTAGCTTTGATGGTCTAAATCTGACCTATGAAACCCGCGAAGGTATTTTGAAACATTGTTCACGTAAGCATGCGCAGCAACTTGGCGAATTAGGACAACGCTTTTTAAAGGGCGGACAGCCTTCACTTGAAGCCCAGTTGGTCAATCTAGCAGATGAAATTACGTATATTAACCATGATGTTGATGATGGTTTACGCTCCCAATTACTGGATCTCGAACAATTAGAATCGGTCGAGCTTTGGACTAAGTGCCGCGAGATCGTAACACAACGCTACCCTGAGTTGCGCGGTCGGCGCTTTATTCACGAAACCATTCGCACCATGATCAATCATCTCATTATTGATTTGATTCAGACTACCCAGCAACATATCATCCAAGCTAATCCCGATAGCGTAGATGCTGTTAGACATCAGCATCAAGCATTAATTAGGCTTAGCGACACGATGGCAGCCCATGCGACTCAACTGAAGCAGTTTCTCTTTAATGCACTGTATCGTCATCACACTGTGATGCGCATGAATTCCAAAGCGAAGCATGTTATCAACAGATTATTTGATGCCTTTATGGAGGACCCTCGTTTATTACCACCCGAGTATCAAAGTGATTCTCTTCCAGGCCAAGCACGCGAAATTGCAAATTATATTGCTGGCATGACTGATCGTTATGCAATCAAAGAGTATCAACGTTTGTTTAATGTAAATGAAATATAGACAACAAGATAGCTCAAGCAAAAGCACACTGAACGGCCGCAATCTGTGAGCCAACTGAACGATCACTACACAATCAACAGCATAGATTGACGTCGTCCATCTCGTACCCAACCCAATATTTAATGAATTTTGCCAGCAAATAATACTATTATTTATAATGGTAACTTAGCAAACGAAGTTAGAAATAAAACACTAAAGAATTTCGCAGTACTCAGCATTAATAAAAAAGTAAGCTCACCTGGCAGCGCAATCAGTAACTTAACGCAATTAATACAATTAATCTGACCCACCATCATGACGACACTGATTAA
>JBIKXM010000183.1:0-3614 GCA_044355755.1 Burkholderiaceae bacterium
CTTTTATCCGCTCCCATTCTTTGTCTTTTAAACTGCTCGGGTACATCTTGTCCTTCTCTCACTTCTCTTTTCAACCGCTTGATTCTCTCATACAACTTTTTTCAAGACGGGTTCTTAAATAAGCATATATTGCTACTACAGCGCACATGTTTGACATAATATTTGATTTTTGTTGTTATATTAAGCCGTTATGATTTTTGTACACAGTTATTGTGATTAAGGGAAAAACTATGCGTCATCGGCCTGTACGCTCAAGCTCTGCTACGGACACTCATTCAGGGAGAAAATCCTGGTATATCTTTTTTGGTGGATTGATTTCAGGTTTAGCAATTGCCGTCGTTGTTGCATTGTATATCACGCATGCACCGGCACCAGCCCTGACAGAAAGCCTACGCTCGACTGCCGAGCAGCGTTCTGGGACGGTTAGCACTAAGCAAAATAAAGTGGATAACGATGCTTTAACGCCGACCGATGAGCCGCATGAGGCCGAACCGCCGTCAGTGGCTACTAACGTCAGTGAAGAGCCTCAATCTATTGACGCATTGGCGCAGCGTGAGACTCCGCCGTTAGCGCAAACATCGCAAGCCGCAGGCTCGCTTGGCGGCACGTCAAGCGTTACCCGGTATGTTTTGCAGATAGGTGCTTATACAACCGCTGCTGAGGCGGAGCGTCAAAAAGCTAATTTAGCGATGCAAGGTTATGAAACGGTGATTAGTTCTTATGAGGTCAATAAAGTGCTGTATTATCGTTTGCGTATCGGGCCCTATAACAATATGCAACATGCAGAACAAATGAAGGCTAAATTAGCCTCGGCAAAAATCAATGCGTTGTTAATTAAAGTTGAAAACTGAGTGGGTGACGCTTTGTGGCGGGACTGACACAAAATGGTGCTAACTCACCCGCGCTTCATCAAGATGTGGTGCTAAACCTCAAATAGTAGTGACGCAGTGTGTGAAAACGGCAGTAGGGCGTTGTCTATGCTAAATTGCTGTGTAAAGTGAGCTGTAATGCAATGCTAATCTGCTGGTGTACTGTCATGTATGCGCCATCGAAGCATTCTGCTACGCGGGTGTGTTTATATTAAGCCTAAAAGAAAGGAAAAATATGCGCAAAAATTTCATTTGCTTGGTAATAAGTTTAGCGCTTTTGTCAGCGGTGGCGGCCGCATCATCACCGGCTGATAAGCCTAATGCCGTGCCACCTGTGCAGCCTTTAGTCAAGATAACGCCGCCTGTAGCCGGGGTAGACTATAAAGTGCTGGAGCCGGCTGTGCCGCTTTTATCGCACGCGCAAAATAAGGTCCAAGTACTTGCCTTTTTTTGGTACGGCTGTCCGCATTGTCATGATTTAGAGCCACTTCTAGAACCCTGGATCAAAATGCAAGCGGCTGGCAAAGTGTTTGTGCAGCGTGTACCGGTTGCTTTCAATAAACGTTTTTTAGCGCATAGCCGGTTATATTTCACGCTGGAAAACATGGGTAGATTAGATTTACATGAAAAGTTTTTTCGGGCCTTGCATGTTGAAAATAAACCATTGCTCGACGATAAAAAAATCATTGATTGGGTAGTTGCTCAAGGTTTAAATCGAACACAGTTTACCCAGATGTTTAACTCCTTCGGGGTCGAGAGCAAAGTGCAAGCAGCCAATAAATTGGTGCAGGAATATCGTTTGGACGGTGTCCCAGCTATCGGTATCGCGGGCAAGTATCTTACTTCCCCTGCCATCACTGGCTCAAACGAACGGGCTCTCCAAGTGACCGATTGGTTAGTCCAACAGGCGCAGTTGTCACTGCCAGCCTCGGGAAATAAATCACATAAAAAAAATAAGTAACCAGTCTATCTATCACCCCCTCGCTGTCAGAGGGGATACATCTTAAGAACTTTCTGTTGTATACAGCCGTATTCGTGGTGACTGCCGCAAAATAGCCTCGGGCTGTCAGCGAGTTACATTGCGCATGGGCGGCGGATCTGCCTTGCCACGCCAGTAGTACTGAAGTCCTAGAGGCTTAAGATTACTCTTGAGGAGAACTTGTCTTGAATCAAATGCAACTTGACCCTATTGTTATTACCGCATGTGCCCGTACCCCCATCGGTGCGTTCCAAGGCGAGCTATCTGCACTTAGTGCGCCGGCTCTGGGGGCGGCGGCTATTGAAGCCACGTTGCAACGCAGTGGGCTGAAGCCGGAACATATTGATGAAGTGATTATGGGTTGTGTTTTGCCCGCTGGGCAAGGGCAGGCGCCGGCGCGCCAGGCTGCATTGGGGGCAGGATTATCTACCGCAACGGCTTGTACTACGCTGAATAAAATGTGTGGTTCAGGGATGCGTGCCGTGATGACGATGCATGATATGTTGAGAGCCGGTTCTGTGCAGATTGGCATTGCCGGTGGCATGGAAAGCATGACGAATGCACCCCATTTATTATTGAATGCACGCCAAGGGTATCGCTTGGGTCATGCGACGCTATATGACCACATGCTGCTAGATGGTCTTGAAGACGCTTATGAAAAAGGCCGGTCAATGGGGGTGTTTGGCGAAGATTGTGCGGCGAAGTTTCAATTTTCACGCGCCCAGCAGGACGAATATGCCAGCCTATCGATTCAAAGGGCGCAACACGCCGCGCAACAGGGGCTATTTGACTGGGAAATGGTGCCTCTCACGATTCCTAGTAAACAAGGCGACATGCTCATAGATAGTGATGAAGGGCCGCGTCGAGCCAAGCCAGATGCGATTGCGAAGCTAAAGCCGGCGTTTAAAAAAGATGGCACGATTACAGCGGCATCCGCTTCTTCTATCAGTGATGGTGCGGCGGCGTTGATGTTGATGCGCCGTTCGCATGCACAGGGTTTAGGTTTGACGCCGTTGGCCCGCATTACAGGACAGGCTTCGTTTGCACAAGCGCCTAATTGGTTTACCACCGCGCCGATTGGTGCGATCCGAAAGTTACTACAACAACTCAACTGGGGTGTGCAGGATGTTGATTTATGGGAAATTAACGAGGCATTTGCCGTTGTGCCAATGGCTGCCATCCATGAGCTAGCACTCTCGATTGATAAGGTAAATATTCACGGTGGTGCATGTGTCTTGGGGCATCCGATTGGCGCATCCGGTGCACGCATAATCATTACCTTGCTTGCTGCCTTACGCCAGCAACAAAAGCAACGTGGCGTTGCCAGTTTGTGCATTGGTGGTGGAGAGGCAACTGCGATAGCGTTAGAGCTAGAGGTATAGCAAGAGTCAGATGATCTCTTCCGCGCGTACTAGATAGCGGCAAAATGGGGTGCAAAGGTTAAACATCTGGTGCGCAGCGGTGAGTCCGGGGGGTATGCTTTAAGAGCAGTTTCGCTGAGGGTTAATTCGTGCGCAATCATAACAGTCTTTTTGGGGCTGGTTTTTATTAAAATTTGCTAATTTTTGATTGGTTGGAGCCAGTAAAACAAGCTGAAATGGGTAAATCACATCTTTTTTATACAAACCCTGCTACAATCCTCCCACTTTTTTGTCTGAACCACTTGGAGGCGATTAATGGACAACACTGGTATCGAGCAGCGCGTAAAGAAAACCGTTGCTGAACAGCTTGGCGTAACAGAAGCGGATATCAAACCGGAATCTTCA
>JBIKXM010000184.1:0-3610 GCA_044355755.1 Burkholderiaceae bacterium
TAAAGCACCCTACTATGAAAACATTTTTTCCAACGTCAGAAATGCATCAAAGAAATGTCATGAAAAAAATGCTCCGCTTCCATACGTTACTTCTCGGCATTATTATTGCCCATAATGCCAACGCAGTTTTTTACGTAACCGAAGATACAACAAGCATCGCCTCGATAGAAAGTACATCAAAATCTATACCTATAGAAAAGATGGATGTACTACAAAGCGATAAAAAATTATCCCAAGAAAATAATCCTATTATTAGCCAATTCAGCTTTGTCAGGCAGATTGTCGCCATTTCTCAAAATAAAACGATTAGGCCAGAAGAAGCAATTACTTTATTATCACAGTTTATGGCCGGCTCGAAGTTTGTGATTCCTCAATCAGGTAACGCGCTTCAGCAACAGATAACCTCACAGACGACAGAAAATACCACTCCATTTACAACCCTACCTATTTCAACGCCTTACTGGGTTCTATCCAAGGAAAAAACATTGAAAGAAAATTTGGAGGAATGGACAAAGCTAGCCGGTTGGAGCGAACCCGTATGGAAATCCCATCACAATTACCAAATTAATTTTTCTTCAACCGTGCATGGTTCGCTTATTGATGCTATAGGACAAATTGCACAATCAATCCCAGATATTGATTTCCATGTATGGAAAAAACAAGGGCTATTACAAGTCTCCGACAAGCACAAACAATAAAAATTGGTTGCACATTATCTATTACTTGTGCACAATATAACTGTTAATTGTCTAATGGAGGCAATGTATGCAAAATTTAACAATAGAGCAATTACGGACAGCAAGTCACGCTGGCGGTGTTGCAAATGTCATGGTGAAAGCACAAGGCGGTGGCTTTTTTATTCACATCACCACCCGCAATGGACAGGCTATTCTGACTAAGGCCAGGAGCAACGAACCACGTTGCTTTACTAATCCATTCCAAGCAATCACGTTATTACGTGAGGTTGGCATCACGCAGGGTAGCTATGATGTAAGCCAATACGATCCTGATCAAAAAGAGTCAACACGTACTCGTCCAGACCGAGCAGAGGCTATGAAACGCGCTCATGAAGCGGCTGCTTATGATGCTTGGTTCCGCGACCAAGTACAGCAGGCAATCAATGATCCCAATCCGCCGGTTCAGCATACTGAAGCTAAAGCGCTATTTGATTCACGCCGTAAAATGCTACAGAAGCAAATAAGCAAAAAACGTGGGGGGTAAAGGTTGACACGTGCGCTCTATTGGAACCAAAAAGCACTCCAAGATCGCGTTGCAATTATGGACTACATTGCTGAGGAAAATCCTGTTGCAGCTATTGAACTCGATATCGAGTTTGAAAATTATGCGGAACAGGTTCAACAACGCCCTACACTTTATAAAGTTGGTAGAGTAGCAGGAACAAGAGAAATTGTAGTTAGGCCAAACTATATTATGGTTTATCGATTTAGCAAAAATGCCATTGAAATATTGCGTGTATTACATGCCGCACAAGAATGGCCTATTTGATATTTCGATGCGGAGACAAAGAATGGATATAACGAGAATACTAAAAACAGGCTTTATAAACGCTATCGTGATAGCCTTCTTCACAGGCTGCGCATCCACATCGACAAATAATTTCATCGCTGAAATGTCGAAAGTTGATAAGGCTTATGGAATTGTTGACGATATTTTTGAGAGCGACCACAAGGTGTTTAATCAAATATGTAACTTGTCGGAAATACGTGAATTAAGTAAACCTTATTGTGCTGATAAAGGTTCCTATAAAGCAGTAGTACTAACCGTTGCCCTGGTTCAAAGAAAAGTATTTAGTACTATATTCGTACCTGCTAATTTGGGGATAAAAAACGGCACTATCATAGAATATAAGCCAAATAATGTAGGCGGATTCAAACGTGTTGCCGCCCTTCAAGAAACGGAAGCTTGTCGATGGACTGGATTTACACGCAGCAATGCCGGGGGTGCTGCTATCGGTTTTGCAGCGGGTGCATTCATCGTGCCAGGCGTTGTATTGATGACATCGGGTATGGATGAAGGTGGTGTGGAATGTGAAGGATGGAGCTATAAGACGCTACGTAATAAAGAAAACGTATAACCCAACCATTTTTTAAGATTACAGATTCAGTACGCAGTATCACGGCATAGCCACAGTTAAATTGGGAGCTGCACATTTAGCAGCTTCAACGCCTGGAGCATAACCCGCTACAACACACTGCTCATAACGAGATCGTAACCTCTGGGAAATTTTAGGCTGATTCCACGCGTCAGCACGCGGAATATTTCCCGGGTCCATGCCATTTTGCTTACATTGGATTGCTTGATATTCAGCTGGGCAATTCCCTGCATACCATTGCTGAATACCGCTTAAACTCTGCTGAATAGGTTTTCTCACCACGGATTGTTCAAGATTATTAGCAAGTCCCCGAGCTTGTTCACTGCCTGGATCATTTGCTACAGCATAGCTATCAAGTGCGCCTCCAAAAATAGGATCAGATTGACTCACTGGCCCTCCATGAGCAAGGAAAGTTTGAGCAGTTGCATAAATAGCGCCAGAAACAGAACCCACCGTGGCAGCGCTTACTGCTGCTGCCCCTGTCTGTACTGCTCCTGCAACGGCTCCTGAAGCGGCAAACAGTGGCAGTCCCGCTGCCATAGCCCCACCCGTCACGACAACTGCGACAACCAATGCTACAGTCAATATACTCCAGCTAGAAGAAGTTTTTTCCCAATGGTAGGTATGATCTTCATTTCCTGGCAATGAGCCTCCACTCCATTGCTCAATGGAGACACCTGACGAAACGCGGTGACCAATATCACAAGGATTTTCAGAAACAGCACAAATCATTGCCATTTGCCCACGAGGTTGTAATTCAGGCGATGCAGCAATAAACCATAATGGTTTCGTATAAGCATCAACAGTCGTTTTCCTCTTTTTGCGAAAAGCATTGCCAGATGTATGCGTGCGCTGATCAAAACGTGACTTCGGCATAATAATGACACCGATACCTGCATTGGTTTCGATCATTGCGCGTCCCACGGCAACCTGGACAGCAGCCCAACTCATATTATAAAAAGTAGGGTCAGTATTAGCGCCACGATTACGCGAAAATGGATTATGCCCGGGATTGTAGATATTTGCTTTCTCAGCTGCGCTGATAAATTCGCGCTTTGCTGCCCAGCTTTCACCAAAGTGCGGGCTGAAATCGCCCACCATGGCGTAGTTCATCCCATCGGATCGATGCTGGACTTTGTAAATCTGAATGGGGTCACCTCAGAAAACGGAAAAAATCGTACGCTAAGCCACTTCTGAAGCAGGAATCCAGCGGTAGAGTGTTGGAATTGATATACCAAGATTTTTAGCCACGTCACGTGGAGGGATACCATTGGCAAGTAATTTCTTAGCTGATGCTATTTTGCTATCTGTCATTTGACGTTTTCGTCCGCCCTTACGTCCAAGCTGACGAGCAACTTCCAAGCCAGTACGAGTACGCTCTGCTGTCAATTCGCGTTCCATCTCAGCCAAGCTGGCCATGACGTGGAAAAAAAAGCGTCCTGATGGCGTACTTGTATCAATAGCATCAGTAAGGCTTTTGAATTGCGTTCCTTGCTT
>JBIKXM010000185.1:0-3602 GCA_044355755.1 Burkholderiaceae bacterium
ATCGGTCTCGCGAATATTGGCTAAAAATTGATTGCCTAAACCCTCACCAGTCGACGCACCGGCGACTAAACCTGCAATATCCACAAACTCTACGGTGGCCGGCAAAATTCGCTCGGGCTTCACAATCGCGGCTAACTCAGCCAAGCGCTGATCCGGTACCTCGACTATGCCAACATTCGGTTCGATGGTGCAAAAAGGATAATTCTCTGCCGCAATACCTGCTTTGGTTAGCGCATTGAATAAGGTTGATTTTCCGACATTGGGTAAGCCCACAATGCCACATTTGAGAAGAGCCATAGACTGCGATATCTTAAAAAAAATGAATTGTATCGGAATCAATCGAGAACATTTCAGGACTTAGGCAAAATTGTTCTAGTCAGGCGTGCCGACATGAATGGCTGGGTTGGTGACGGTTGTGCAATGCAATGGCCATTGTTGAGGATGCCTCTGGCATAATTCACCCATGCAAAAAAATTCTTACCACATCGCTATTTTAGGGGGCGGCATTATTGGCAAAGCGTGTGCCTTATTACTGTCAGACCTGGGTTTAGATATTGCCTGGGTTGCGCAACCCAGCACCACAACCGATCGTGTTTATGCTTTATCGGCTAGCTCGCAAGCGTTATTGACGCAGCTACGGATTTGGCCAACCCTTGCGCCCGAGCGTCGACAAGCTGTATCTGCGATGGAGATTTTTACTGAAACGGCGACCAAGGCCTTGCACTTCTCCGCCTATACCGCCGCTGTGCCGGAGCTGGCATGGATAGTGCATGAGCAGGACATGCAGCAAGGCTTAGATACGGCCTTAAGTTTTGCCAAAGGAGTCACGCCCTTCCGCGCTAAGGCGCATACGCTGAAGGTCAGCGACCATGTCGAGCTAGGCTTAGAAAATGGTACGGTGTTGCAGGCGATGTGTTTAATTGGCGCGGATGGTACTCACTCATGGGTACGTACTCAGGCGGGTATAGAAGTCACGGTGAAAGACTATCAGCAAACGGCACTGGTTGCGCGCTTTAAAAGCGAAAAGCCACATCACGGTATCGCCCGACAGTGGTTTATCAACGGTGAAGTATTAGCGCTCTTACCCCTACCAGACAATCAACTGTCTATCGTATGGTCGGCCCGACCAAGCCATGCACACACACTATTGAATATGGACCAACATCGTTTAGCGGCCTACTTACAGGATACGGCTGATGTGATGCAATACACCGGTAGGTTATCTGGTCTGACCCCAGCCACAGGCTATCCGTTGTCATTAAAAGTAGCGGCACAACTTGTTGCACCGCATATCGCTTTGGTAGGTGATGCGGCACATGTAATCCATCCCTTAGCCGGTCAAGGGATTAATCTCGGATTACGTGATGTGGCGACCTTGGGCAAGGTTTTTGCTGCAAAAGAAAATTTTCGTGATTATGGTGATATACGCTTGTTAAACCGTTATGCGCGTGCCCGTGCACTGGATGTTAAGTTAATGGTTGGCGTTACGGATACGCTACAGCGTTGCTTTGCCACCCCTGAAAATAGTTTAGCTAAACTATGCGGTTGGGGCTTACGTAGAATAGATAAAACTGATTGGGTTAAAAACATATTGATAAAAAATGCCTTAGGTTAATCTCCATGGGTTTGCATACCAATCTCCATGAACAGAGTCGTACACAACAAGATAAGTGAGTGGAACAAAAATACTGAGCAGCGTCAAGGCTGTTTTATTACTGGCCCTGATCAATCATTTATAGGAATAAAGGAAGAGGATGCACACATTAGCGTTACGCTTAAATCAATCAAAAAAATTACTGCTTAGCTTGGCGTTTGCAGGCGGTTCTTTATTGAGCCAACTGGGTTGGGCGGATAACAACACTATTTCAAAAGAAAAAATAAAGGGTTTACTACAAAATCGCCTGGGTAGCACCATCACGATTCGCAGCATTGCTGCCACACCGTTAACAGGACTATATGAAGTGCATCTTGGCAATCAACTGGTCTATACGGATGCACAAGCACGTTATCTGGTTCAAGGGCACTTAATCGATTTAGAAAAAGGTGAAAGCTTAACGGAAGCACGTCTGCATGAAATTAACCGGGTTAATTTTGCTGATTTACCGCTTGAGCAGTCGGTTACTGTGGTACGCGGCAATGGACAACGGAAATTAGTGATTTTTGCTGACCCTAATTGTGGTTACTGCAAAAAACTAGAAAAAAGTTTGCGCGATGTCAGTAATCTGACTATCCATACCTTTTTGACGCCAATTTTATCGGCTGATTCGGTGGCTAAATCAAAAAAAATATGGTGCGCCACGAATCGTGGTAAGGCCTGGCAAAATTGGACGATACACAATATCGCACCCACTGGTGAAGGCAAATGTCAAACGCCGATCGAGAAAAATATAGCGCTAGCGAATAAGCTGGATGTGCGCGCTACGCCGACACTGCTCTTTAGCGATGGTAGTCGAATTTCAGGTGCGGCACCATTAGAGACAATCGAGCGTAAACTCTCTGAACTTCAATAAAATACTCACGATACGCTACCCAACCAGACTGATGCGGAGCCAGTAACATGACTTTTCTAGCAGCTTATTTGGACAATACGAGTGGTTTCAGCGCCAGCTTGACGCAATTGCCGCTGCAAGCGCTCAAAGAAGGTCAAGTGCGTATCGCCTTAGCGTATTCTTCGCTGAACTATAAAGATGCGTTAGCCCTTACCAACCATGCGCCAGTGGTTCGTACTTGGCCTATGGTGGCGGGTATTGATGGTGTCGGTACGGTGATTGAAAGCTTACATCCAGCATGGCTCAAGGGTGATCAAGTGATTAGCCAAGGCTTAGGTATGGGGGAAACGATTTGGGGCGGCTTGGCACAGCAGGTGTGCGTATCGGGTGATCGGTTAATTGAGTTACCTGCGCAGATCACACCCTACGAGGCGATGGCGCTTGGTACGGCTGGATTTACCGCAATATTGTGTGTACTGGCTCTCGAAGAGCATGGGATTTTGCCCGACTCCGGTCAGATTTTAGTGACGGGTGCATCTGGTGGAGTTGGCTCGCTTGCGATCACTTTACTGGCTAAATTAGGCTATCAGGTGATCGCCTCAACGGGAAAAATCGAGGCGGTTGATTTTTTATATCGTCTCGGGGCTAAAGAAATTATTAATCGTGATTTGCTCGCCACAGCTAATCCGAAAGCTTTGCAAAGCACGCGCTGGATAGGGGTGATTGACACGGTCGGCTCTTATACCTTGGCCAATGCCTTAGCGCAAACAGCTTACGGCGGGGTTGTGCTAGCGTGTGGTTTGGCACAAGGCATTGATTTACCCACCAGTGTGGCTCCTTTTATATTTCGAAAGATACGCTTGCTCGGGATAGACAGTGTGCATGTCCCTATTCCATTAAGAGAGCAGGCTTGGGCAAGGTTAGCGCAGGATTTTCCATTACGGCAACTGCTCACTATCGCTCGAGAGATTCCACTAAGAGATATTTTCACTGTTTCCAAGCAACTTATCGCCGGCAAAATTCGTGGGCGTATCGTGGTAGATATCAATGACTAATACAAGCGCCTCTATGATTACTTATCGTATTCTTCCAAGTGACCCAAGCGCTCACCTT
>JBIKXM010000186.1:0-3592 GCA_044355755.1 Burkholderiaceae bacterium
CCCATTCTTTGTCTTTTAAACTGCTCGGGTACATCTTGTCCTTCTCTCACTTCTCTTTTCAACCGCTTGATTCTCTCATACAACTTTTTTCAAGACGGGTTCTAAGTTTGAGTTATGCAACAAAGCCATCCCGAGCTGAGGTTATGTAACGGTCTAACACGGACTGATCGATAGCGCAGGTCTGAAGTGTTGCGCTGAAGGCGCATGCAGGGTCAAAAAAGCTGGCAAAACAGCAAAAGGTTTGAGGCACAGTATAATTTGGGCTGATTTTTTCAGGCTAACCATGCAGCTTTTCGCGATTGGCATTAATCATCATAGTGCGCCGTCAACTTTGCGCGAGCGTCTTGTTTTCCCCCTGGAGGCACTGGGGGAGGCGCTGGGTCGCTTGCGCCAAGCGTTGTTGTCATCTACACAGGCGCCGCAATGCGAAAGCGTGATTTTATCAACCTGTAATCGCACAGAAATTTATTTAGCCGCACCATCGAGCGCGACGCCTGAGATCGTGATTGATTGGTTGTGCCGTGAGCACAATATAGCGTTGGCAGAGTTTGCGCCACATCACTATGCACTGTCTCAGGTACACGTCGCGCGGCATCTGTTTCGCGTCGCCAGCGGTCTGGACTCTATGGTGCTGGGTGAAACACAAATTTTAGGGCAATTAAAACAAGCAGTTAGTTTTGCCAAACAGACCGGTTCGGTACAACTCTATTTAAACCAACTGTTCCAACGCGCATTAGCGACGGCTAAAGCCGTTCGTGGACAAACCGAGATTAGTATGCATTCGGTATCGCTGGCGGCCGCTGCGGTTGGTTTGGCGCAGCGTATTTTTGCAGAGATTGCGGAGCAAAATGTGCTGTTTATTGGTGCCGGAGAAATGATTAATTTGTGTGCCATGCATTTCTGCACACAGCGCCCGCGTTCGGTGGCGATAGCCAATCGTAGTCAAAAACATGCGGAGTATTTGGCTACGCGTTTGCATGAACAAGGGATTGATGCGCATACTTTATCGCTTGCGCAGTTGCCGCAAACGTTAGAGAAATTCGATATTGTTATTTCTTGTACTGGGAGTATGACGCCGATTATTCATCTGGATACGGTGAAGCATGCCTTGCGTATGCGTCATCGGCGACCGATGTTTATGGTGGACTTGGCAATGCCGCGCGATATCGATATAGCAGTAGCAGAGCTTGAAGATGTTTTTTTATACACGTTAGATGATTTAGGGATTGTGGTGCGTGAGGGTAATGCTTTACGCCAAGCAGCCGTACAGCAGGCAGAGGTGATCATTGAAAGCCATCTGCAAGCATTTGCACATTGGTTAGAAAAGCGCAGCATGGTGCCGCTGATTTGTGAAATACGCCAAGCCGGACACTTGCTCTGCCAATATGAACTCAAGCGTGCACAGCGCTTATTAGCTAACGGTAGTGATCCACAAGAAGTGATACAGCGTTTAGCGACAGCGCTGACGAATAAGTTCCTGCATGCTCCGGTGCATGCTTTGTCCCATGCGTCGCACGATCAGCGCGACGCTTTATTACAAGTCACCTCGAATTTATTAAAACAATCAAATCAGGACAATTTTGCCTAAGTCCTGAGTGATTTATAAAATGCACACTTGTAAAAGTTGTATCACATTGATGAGAAAAGAGTTTTATGAAACCAAGTATGCAAACAAAGCTTGAACAGCTTGCCTTGCGCGCCGAAGAGGTAAATCGACAATTATCTGAAGAAGAGGCGACGCGCGATATGAATATGTATCGCAAGTTGTCGCGTGAACATGCTGAATTGGCGCCGGTGGTGGAGCAATATAATTTATGGCTGCGTGCGTATACCGATATGCAAGCCGCACAGCATTTATTAGCGGATCCTGATATGCGAGATTTGGCTGAGGAGGAAATTGAAACGGCTAAAGCCAATATGGAGGCATTGGAAAAAAACTTGCAAACATTGTTGTTGCCGCGTGATCCGAATGATGAGAAGAATATTTTTCTGGAGATTCGTGCCGGCACCGGTGGCGATGAAAGTGCATTATTTGCCAGCGATTTGCTACGTATGTATATGCGTTTTGCCGAGCGCCAGCGTTGGAAAACGGAAATTGTTAGCGAATCTCTTTCCGATCTAGGTGGATATAAAGAGGTGATTATTCGTGTGGTCGGGCAAGGTGCCTATTCACGCTTGAAGTTTGAGTCTGGTGGCCATCGGGTGCAGCGTGTGCCCACGACTGAGACCCAAGGACGTATTCACACTTCAGCATGCACGGTAGCTATCTTAGCCGAAGCGGATGAAATTGCCGATGTTGAAATTAATCCGGCAGATTTACGTATTGATACCTTTCGTGCGTCGGGTGCGGGTGGGCAACATATTAATAAAACGGATTCAGCGGTACGTATCACCCATCTGCCAACGGGGATTGTGGTGGAATGCCAAGATGATCGTAGCCAACATCGGAACCGTGATCAAGCCATGAAAGTATTGGCGGCACGGATTAAAGATAAGCAACAACGCGCACAGCAGGAGCAGGAAGCCAGTACCCGACGTAGTCTAATTGGTTCAGGTGATCGTAGTGATCGCATTCGCACCTATAACTTTCCTCAAGGGCGCATTACCGATCATCGTATCAATCTAACTTTATACAAAATTGATGCGATGATGGACGGTGATTTGCATGATCTATTTGATGCGTTAGCCGCCGAACATCAGGCGGATATGTTGGCCGCATTAGGCGATAGTTAGTGTGTCGCTAGCGTTAATGTTACCGATTCGCACCTTATTGCAACAGACCTGTCAGCGGGGCTTGCCGGCATTAGAAGCGAAGTTATTGCTGATGCAGGCAACCGGTTTAAACCGCACACAACTGATTACACAAGTAGAGTGCGTGCTTACGCATACGCAGCAACAGGTGTTTGAGGCGCTCGTGCAGCGCCGCCTACATGGCGAGCCAATAGCCTATTTGCTGGGCTATCGAGAATTTTTTAGTTTGGATTTTCAGGTGAGCCCGGCTACCTTGATTCCGCGTCCGGAGACGGAATGTCTGGTCGAGCAGTCGCTAAAAATATTACAGACCGTACGTAAACCGCGAGTATTAGATTTAGGGACGGGCAGTGGTGTGATAGGGGTGACGTTGGTCTATCATTTACCCCATGTGCGTATGGTGATGACGGATCAATCATCGGCGGCACTGGCGGTCGCACAGCACAATGCGCAGCGCTTATTACCACCGCAGACGGCATGTGTTTTCCGTTTAGGTAATTGGTGGCAAGCATTAACTGAGGAAGATCGCGCTTTTGATTTAATTGTCACTAATCCGCCCTATATTGCTTCACATGACCCGCATTTAGAGCAAGGTGATTTACGCTTTGAGCCGCGCGCGGCACTGACTGATCAAGAGGATGGGTTGAGTGCGATACGTCTGATTATTCAAGGTGCACCTGCTTATTTGCGTAAAGGTGGTTTTCTGTTGTTAGAACATGGCTATGATCAAGCATCCGCAATCGCAGCCTTATTGAGGAAGGCTGGGTTTGTGGACTGCTTTTGCTATCACGATTATGCGGGGATTCCCCGTGTTTCCGGGGGGCGTTTGCCAGATTAAAAC
>JBIKXM010000187.1:0-3576 GCA_044355755.1 Burkholderiaceae bacterium
CCCGTAGTGGTAATCTTGGCTGTGGTTTTGAGTGGCAGATAGGAAACGAAAGCACCCGCATACCAGCGATCAGTGAGGGCATAATTAGCTCCGACCGTGAACACAGGGTTCCATGAAGCATCGGCTTTGACACTGGTGTTGGCGGTGTTGCCGTTAAGTAGTTGGTCTGCGGCAAATTGTGAGTTGGTGACCTTTGCATCGCTATACCAGGTATAGTTCACGCCGACACCGACATAGGGACGGAAACGCGTCGTAGCGTCACCAAAAAAGTATTTGACTAAAACGGCTGGGCTCCATTGTTTCACTGAACCAAGTTCACCATATTTTTCGTATGAGCCCGTGCCATTCAGTTTGTGTGTCGGTGGCAGCCCTAATACAAATTCGCCGGCAATTTTGTCAGTAAAAAAATGGTTAACCAGAAGTCCTAGCGTATCTGCGCTGGAAACACTTGAGCCAGTACCCGTTTTAGTTACATTGACGGGACTGGTCACCTGTAAAGGTTTACTGGAACTTTGTGGGGCTAAATGTAACCAACCTGCGCTAACAATCGTGCTACCAGCGGTTTGTGCCTGTGTGGCAGTAGCAGAACACAAAATGGCTGCACAGATTAAGCCTTTTTTATAAAACATTAGGGTCTCCTAAAAGATATACAGTGCTGATTCTTAATAGCGCAGAAGTGTAACCAAATGTTTCGTTGTCGTATAGATTGCGCTACTTCAAAAAATATATTTTTGGACAAATCAAACCAAAAAAACAAGTGTAATCAAATGCGGAAGGGTTCTTCTGATGCAATTTTCCAAGACTCACTTTTTTATAGATCACTACTAATTGCGGCAGATTGTAAATGAATTATGTGTGAAAGATGACTTTCCCTAACATCAAGTTACTTGTCCGATTTATTTTTAATTTTGATTTTTGATAACTCTAGTTGTACCGAGCCTTGGGCGAGTTGTAATTGCATGGGTACGGCAATTTCGAGTTGCTCTGGATGACGTACGACCTCACCATGTTGGTTAAATAACACAGCATATCCGCGTGCCAAAGTACGCTCTGGGTCAAGACACTGTAATCCCCTTTGGGCAACCTGCCAGCGATTATAAGCTTGCGTGAAGAGACGCGTATGTGCTTGCTGAAGTCGAACCCGCGTATGTTTCAGGGTTGCCATCAGTTGATTTGAACGCGGGCTGGCGTGAGATAAACAGATTTTTTTTTCTTGTAAATGCGTTTGTGCCCGAAGTAAACGCGTTCTCATCTCATAATTTAAGTGGCGTATCATTTGTACCAAATTTTTTTGATGTTCAATCAGTTGATCGCGTGGATAAGGAAGTCGATAAATCAGGTTATCTAACCGTTGCGTCTGTGACTCAACGTAACGTAGAACACAGCGCCTTAATCGTTGGTGCTGGGTGTTGAGTCGATGTAAGAGCTCATCATAATGCTGACTAATTAATTCTGCTGCTGCGCTGGGTGTTGGGGCGCGCACATCGGCAACAAAATCTGCGATGGTGAAATCGATTTCATGTCCTACGCCGACGACCACCGGGAGTGTCGACCGTGCAATAGCTTGAGCCAGCGCTTCTTCATTAAATGCCCACAAATCTTCAATGCTACCGCCGCCACGGCAGAGTAACACCACATCGACTTCTGCGCGACGGTTTGCCTCATCTAGCATCATCGCTAATTTTTGTGCGGCCTCGTGCCCTTGTACAGGTGCAGGGTAAATATAAATTGAGAGATAGGGGGCGCGTCGTGCAAATACAGTTAAAACATCAGCTAATGCAGCGGCTTGTAAAGAAGTAATAATGCCAACAGTCCTGGGGTAGGTAGGCAGGGGGCGCTTACGTTCACGATCAAATAGTCCTGCTTTCGCTAAAGTCTCCTTAAGCTGTTGAAAGGCTAAAAACAGATTCCCGGTTCCTATCGGTTCCAGTGTTTCAGCATTAATTTGTAGCTCCCCCCTCGGGCCATACAACGAGACCATGCCATTGATGGCAATTGCCTGTCCATCTTTAGGAAAAAAAGTAGCAAACTGGTTACGTCCACGAAACATGACGCACCGGATCTGCGCTTGTTCATCCTTTAAAGAAAAATACCAGTGCCCACTCGCCGCACAAGAAAAATTAGAAATTTCACCGCGAATTCTGACCTTGACCAGATTTTGTTCTAGTAATCGCGCAATCATCAGATTAAGCTGCGTAACCGTCAGGGTTGCCCCTTCATAGGTATTTGGACAATCTAAACTACGATTCATCAAGCCCTCTCGAAAATCAAAATGTACACAACCCGATACCGACTAAAAAATACCCAGGAGTTGCCAAAGAGATTTATATATTGTTTTTAACTAATTGATTTATAAATATATTTTCAGAATATTTTTTATCTAAGCGTTTTTCAGTTAACTTTGCGTCAACGTTTTACAGTATTTGTGCACAGAGTTGTCCACAGCGTCAGGGGTAAATGCAGGAAGGTAAACCTCGTTGAATGAGCGCAATTGTAAGAAAAATTTACAACATAATAGCGCGAACTGATTTGGTGTTTCATAATGCTCACACTCAAGCGTAATGGCCCTGGCGTTTCCGGTCGACTTGTCTTACTGCTCGGCAGCGAAGGGTGTACTTATGTCTGGGTCGCTGCGTGCCAGATGCTTGGTCTTTGGACTGTTTGCGACAGTTATGCAACGATCTTGTTATGGCAAGCATGATAGCGCAACTGGTCAAAAAATAACTATTCTTAGATGGCGTCAGCAAGAATGAGAATGAATTTTAGTATTGCCGCATGGGCGGCATGGTCGACGGGGCTAACGACCCAAGGACAATGGCTTGCCTGGGCCGCTGCTGATGAAGGGCGGCGAGTTGAAACAGAGAGTGAGAGCGTACCTCAACTTGCTGCTATGCCGGTATTGCTGCGCCGACGTGTCCAGATTTTAGGCAGAATGGCCCTGGAAACCATGTATGGTGTGGCTGAACGTAATATTCCTATTATTTTTTGTTCACGCTATGGTGAACTGCATAGAGCGTTGGCGTTATTACAGGAATTGGCACAGACAAATAATGTGTCACCACAAAATTTCTGTATGGCGGTGCATAATGGTATTCCCAGCCTATATACAATTGCACAAAAAAGTCATGTACCGGTCAGCGCAGTCTCGGCGGGGGCGTGCTCTGCGATTTATGGCTTAATCGAAGCGCTTGCTTTGCTCGCAGAAGACTATGATCAGGTCAGGCTGGTGGTCGCTAATCAAGCGTTACCGAATGAATATCAGCCGTATGCTGACCAGCAAAGTGCAACCTATGCCTATACCCTCGACGTAATCAAAGGGCCCGATTACAGTTTGGAATTTCTTTCAAAAGATTCATTAAATGTAAAACCTATTACCAATTCTGATCTAAGAACCCGTCTTGAAAAAAGTTGTATGAGAGAATCAAGCGGTTGAAAAGAGAAGTGAGAGAAGGACAAGATGTACCCGAGCAGTTTAAAAGCTTAGATTCAAGTACGAAGTGCAATGGCGGATAAGAATACTTGAGCAGGGGTAGCAAAGGCAAGCCTTTTTCTGGGTCGATTGTTTAGACGGTTCAT
>JBIKXM010000188.1:0-3548 GCA_044355755.1 Burkholderiaceae bacterium
TGTCCCATTAGCTCTCCTATAGTGAAAGCAAGCATGGCTCCTCCTGTCAAGGAAACGGAATTGCAATAACCTTGATATATACCATCAAAAGAATAATTTCCTACGTCAGCATTTCGATACCTGTCTGAATAAATTCCTTTGTAGTGTATTCTTATTGATGCTGTACTTAAAATGTTTTTTTCTGGATCTAAGACGTATTCTTCTACGCGCTCAACGACTAACCACGCTATTGCTTGACCATCAGGATTTTCCTTATCACGCACTTCAATAACTTGAATACGAGGTTTTTTGAGTTTCCGATCTTGATTACAACTGTTGTCAAAGGAAGGCACTGTAGTCATCATGTTGCCGCTTTTTTCAATTTGATGATGTTTTACATGCTTCATTAATCGAGCAATCTGCCCAAATCGCTTTGCGTTGCGCCAAATCTTCTGCCCGTGCTTGCTCTACGGCCTCTGGTGTTGTGTCGGCACCCGCTAAAGTGACAATCGCTTGAATTAAAGCGGCTTGTTCTCCTTCAGGCGTTTTGCCATTTTTGTAGGCAATAATAACTTGCCCAACTCTGTCAGGTTGGTTGGAAGATACTTTTCTGATTTCTATATCGTGATAGCCGCTGAGATTGATATCGGCAAGGCTGATTGGTGCAATACCGTCACGATATTGCGCGGCGAGACGATATAGGTCACCCGAGATGCCTGAGCCAATGGCAAAGTTTGTGCCTGCGCTTACTCCTAAAGTATTGGCTGATGCGGCCATAAATCCTAGGCTGAGTAAGCCACCTATGAATTTCTTTCCTTTGACCCTGGATGGTAATGTCTCTGGATCGCCTTGGCCAACGACCATTTGCTTGAAGAGGGATTGCTGTATTTGTATTAACGAGGGTAATTCACTTGCCTCAATTTGAAGTGGTTTTTCAACGTTAAAGAAGTGCATCACTGAATTAGCAGGTTTGAAATTCAGTTCGCTTAGTTTTTTCTCAACACCTTTCGTTATTGGATGATCAGGTATACCCTGAAATACTGTTGGGAAACCTCGATATTGAGTATTGTCTGATGCTGTAAAAAAGTAGCTTACTTTTTTTGATTTGTAGACGTCTAGGATGTCGTCTGCATTTGAAATATCACCAGACCAAAGATCAAGTGGGCGTGTAACAATAATTCGTGCGTCCTCTGTGTCAATCGTGACAGGCGCTGCAAAAATAGATGCAGAAGTTAATACTCCAATCGCGATAAAAACAAAATGCAGTCTCCGTATCATATAACCCTCATTCTTTAATATTGAGTTGCTTTTTTATGGTGGCACATGCCGCTGCTTGTTTAGCAAATGCAGTGACGTGACTTTTAAGATCGCTGATTTCTGAATGCAATGTTGGAATGACGCGTTTTGCTTCTTCAGATGCACTTGCTAATTTTTCTAATTGCGATGATAACGCCCTAATTTTATTCTGAGATTGCGCCAGTTTTTCTGTTTGTTGAGTCGAAATTTCTTGAGTATGAAAAAAATAACTGACCAATATGGCGCTTGTAGCAATCGCATATAGGCTTATTATAATAATTTTCCAGTGGGTTCTTATAAGTCTCATTTTTTCCTCATGGTTTTGTGTAGTTAGGCAAAACAGTTTGATTAATGGATTGGGATGAACCTTCTGTTGTTGATTGCATGATGGGTGTATAACTATCTTTCATTTGTGTTGGGGCAGTAGCTTTGGCACGATTGACAATCGAGGAAGAGAATTCACTGAAATCAATCTTAGAAAAATCTATCTGTGATAATTGATCTGTCGATAAGCCTTTGCAGTCAGCTATAGGCAGGCCAAGCTGCGGTTTGCCTTGTGTGTTGACTATCTTTGCAAGTACCGAGTTAAATGAGCAATAGCGTGATGTCCATTCTATGCATGTTTTTGTGATTGGGATTTTTTTAGTACATTCTTCGACGATGAATGTACTGAGATTGGCTCCTTTATGTAGAGCAAGCATTTGTTCATTCTGCGAGCAAGATGCGAGTTTTTGAATAACTTGTATAGCGACCATTGCAGCGAAAACATAAGGGTTAAATACAAGTCCTGATGAAACGCCTGATGCATTTGTAGTTGACATCAAAGTCATGTTGGCATCCATAATGCCTTTCCCATACGCGGCTATATTCGTCGTAAAGGTAAAGCCATAAGCACCTAAAGAAAATCCCTGCGAAGCAAAATTAGTTGAAAAACTTGTTACATCATTTTCCATAAAAGCTTTTGCCATGCCAGTCGTCCAAATATCATTGGAATACATGGCATCATAGACAAAAGTACTAGCTTTATCGATGGCAGCGCCGCCAACATATTTAGCAGCGCTGGTTGCTGCACCTAACGCGACTCCTGCCATTGCCGCATTTGATTTAGCCCCGGGTGTACTTTTACAGCAATTTTTAATTCCCATATAACCTTTTTTACAGCTTTCAGATACGCCGGAAAAAAGATTATTGGTGCCATTGTTATAAGTCTGTGCTTCACGTATGAGTTCTGCGGCAATTGCCGCTTTTGAAAAACTACTATTCACCTGGGCAGGTTTCGGTAGCGCATTATCGTCAAAGAGGCCCGATGCGCATTCAATTTTTTGAGCCGTTTTTTCAGCGCGTGTTTGGCATTGATAGGTATCTGTATAGACTGAGCATTGTCCTGTTTCGGAAATTTTGTCTGTACATGTTGAGCTAACAATCGCACATGCCTGATTACTTTCATAAGGCGTACAGGTGTTAATCGTTTGGCTAGCACATGCAAAATCATAGCTATATTGCCAGCAACTCTGCGGCATCGTTACCGCACCTCCTGGTGCTGTGGCCCCAGCTAAACAGGCAATTTTTCCGCCAATATCTTTACAAGGCGTCGCATCCACGCATTTCTTAGAGTCTGGTACCGCGTGGCACGCACCCGGCGAATATTTCGCATAACAAATACCGATCATGCTGTTGATAAGCAGTGCAGCTATATAGGTTAACCATGCGCGTCTCATGGCGTTCCTAGAGAAATGCCTGCGCTTTGTTCAAGTGCAACACATTGATTCTCCCAATGACTATCGTATTTGCTAATCATTGGAATAACAAAATTGTTAGTTCCTTTATAGCTCGTCTTCTGACATTCATTATGAAATTCTGTCGTAATCGAGCAAGTGGCATTTGTGCATGATTGCGTGTAATACGTGGAGTAGCACTGTGGATGGGTATGAGAATTTGGACCTAATGTTCTCTGTACTGAAAAACCAACTTTCCCCGCGATATCTCTAGACCCTAATTCCTGGTGCACTTGATTGTTCTTCTTGTACATCGTAAAGACATGCATGTTGTATCCTGTAGCAGTGCAACTAAAATCATAGATAATTTTATCGATGCAGCGTGGGCATGGATCTGCTATAACCCTAGTCAAAAATTGGCCAGGCGTACAACCCGGTTCTTTCACTTCAGTCACTCTTAAAAATTGAGAACAACTGACTTCTTCGGTATTGCTTGACTTAATACATTGATTGATTTCGTACAAAGCTGGCTCAATTACCACGTTTTTTTGCGTGCAG